>NZ_DIMV01000010.1:0-3506 GCF_002425715.1 Mesotoga sp. UBA5557 | reverse complement strand
TTAAGTGATAAACTCAAGAGTAATACAAAGACCCGCCGGGTCCAATGTAAGTGAATTAACCTACTTAAGTCCGTTTCATTAAGCCAATCTCACGGCACGGAATTCTTCTTGGAGAGATTCATACTTTGAAAGAAAATGGTCGTCTGAATTGTTTTGTTTGGCTTCCTCCCGAGCTCATAAGCCAGCTAACTAGTTAAGAGTATTCGCAAGAACTGCATAATTTGTGCTTTCACAAGAGTCGGTTTTGTTTGAAAATTCCAATGCTAAACCGATATTTTGACGCTTCAACATACGAGAATCTGCGTCTATATGATGACACAGAGACCGGTCGTATGATCATTTCCGAAACACATATTGCTAAGCAGTCCGGGTGGCATACTACAGGGCTTTCCATACCAAACTCCTAAAAACCTTGAACTCTTAGTTGCATGTAACCGAAAACAATACTTAGCAGAAGTGTTATCGCGCTTGAAGCCATGAAGATGGTGAGATACTTCAAGTTTTGACCCCTCTCCTTAACGTAGATTCTATAAGCGATCAGATTAGCTAGAGAGGCTATGATGGTGCCGCTACCTCCAATGTTTACGCCCAGAAGAAGGCCTTTGTAGCTCTCGGTAAACGACGAAAAAAGGATTGCGGTTGGCACGTTGCTGATAAACTGAGATATAAGAGCGGAGCTGGTCATTGTCCTTATTTCACCATTTGTTGCAGACTTCATCAGCGTGGCTATTATATCCATTCTGGAGATGTTGTCTATAAAGACAAAGAACAGCAAGAAAGTACCCAGCAAGAAGTAGTCAATCTTTTGAAAGAACCTTCTTTCAAGAATTATTGTAACTACCACAGTGAGTACAAGTCCTACTCTGAAGTCGATGATTCTGAATACTGAAAGCATAACAACAAGAAAGCACCCAATGAAAATACCAAGCTTTTGAGGTTCACGGATCTCCGAAGATGGAACATCGAAAGCAATTTTTCTCTTGGAGTTCAAAAGATTCATCACGAGAGTCCAGCATATTCCGAAAACAACAAATGGAAACATTAGCCTCGAGAATTCCAGGATACCAATCTTGTATTCTTCGAAAAGAAAGAGATTCTGCGGATTTCCTATCGGCGTCAGCGCGCTGCCAAGATTAGCAGCCTGACTCTGAATAATAACAATCCACATCGGATCGAATTTCGCCTTTTCGGCTATTATCATTGTGAGTGGAACGAGTGCGATAAGGGCAACGTCATTGGTAATCAAGGCGCCCATAAAAGCCGTAAGAACAACAATTACTGATCCAATGCTTCTGGAGCTTCTTAGATTGGAAAGCGATATAGTGGCTATCTTCTCCAGAACCCTGTATTCCTTAAGAGCCTGAACAACTATCATGAGGCTTAAGAGCTCGGCAATTACTCGCCAGTCAATGCTTTCAATACGAGGTGGAATAATTATTGATGTGATCAAAGCCAACAGCAGAGATATCCAGAACATCATCTCCTTCACGAGATGTCTCTTAATAAACCGCTTGTTCAATATAGTCTTATAAATAGCTCCTGAAATATTGGGCACTGAGAATGACCTCCGATCATCACCAGGGGAGATAATATCACCAAAGAAGCGATCAGATGAAGCATTTCATGCTAAATACAGGTAACTGCATTTATTCAAATCAAAGTACTTCGGGTTTCTTTCGATTCGCTACTCCCCATATGGTATCCACAAATGTCGAAAATCTCTGAAAATATAACTTCCAGTAATTGAATACGATAAGGCTTCAATGTGTAATATACTCAAAGGGGTCGATCGCGTTTATTGAGCTAAGAATGAGTTAGAGAGAATTTGTTTTTTTCCCGGAGGGTAAGACGTTTGGCACGAAGAATTCATTCTAGACATTATGGACATGAATGGAATGTGGCCGCTGCGGTTCTCAGAGGCTGTAATACGAAGGAATTACTGAAAGAGTACTTCTCAGTGATGGGGAGAAGGTTCGGCATTTTCTTCGAGGTCTTCCCCTATGGCAAGAGGATGCACGAAACCAGGGATCTAGATTCATTTCTAGATTCGGCTATAGAAGACATGAAAGAGGATGGCTGGCTTATTCAGGACGGCAACAAATTTGAACTGACAGAAAGGGGAGAGTCTGAGGCAAGGAAGATGCTCGCCGAACTTCAGAATAGCGGCAGACTTCTGGAAAAAGCAACAAGAGCCGAAACAGTCTCGAGAGTAACGATAATCGTTCACTTCATCCTTGCTGCCTTGAAACTTCCTGCCGCTATTATTTCAGGCAGTGTCGGCCTTCTCAATGATTCATTCGACACTCTTTTGGACGGAATCTCAAGTATCTTGGTGTACTGGGGAGTGAAGAAAAACCATGAACATCTGGTCAGCCTCATTCTTCTATTATTTATGGGAGTAACTGGTGTCTTTTCATTGATAGAGGCTCTGTTCAGATTCATTTCCGGTGAGATCCCTTCTCCCGATCTCCTTACTTTTACTGCAGTGGCAATTTCGGGAATAGTCTGCGCTCTCTTGTGGTTCTATCAGAAGTACTCAGGTCTTAAGAATCGATCCTTCCCGCTGATTACCCAGTCGGCGGATTCAAGAAATCATGTTCTTGTAGCTTTGAGCGTAGCAATTGGCCTCATCGCATCTCTCATGAGGATTCCCTACGCTGACGCGATTGTAGGGTTAATTGTTTCCATTCTGATTCTCAAAGGGGCGGCAGAGTTACTGATAGATCTTATAAGATCTGCCAGAGGAGACGCCATCGACTTCGAAAGATATGGCTTTTCTCTCTTCAACAAGTTCAGAGCGAAGCAGCTAAAGCGCTGGTTCCTTTTCATGATCGATCAAGGGAAGATACAGACTCGCGATCAGCTCGAGTGCGAAGCAAAGGCATCTATGGTTTATCAAGATATAGAACCCCTTAGAGCCTTGGGAATTTCCGATTCACATTCTGACGAATCGATAGTTAAGACCGCTCTGGAGGCTCTAGATAAAGAGATGCTAATAACTGAGTCCAATGGATATCTAAAGCTTACAGAAAAAGGTTCCACCGAATTGAAATCTACCCGTACGTGATTGCCACTTTGTAGGAACTGATCAACATCTTCTCAAAGTCTACTGCTAGAGCAGTTATATCTCTCGTCAACTAATCATCCGGCACTATATGCATGATCATCGAAGTAAAGCGTAGATTAAGAATTAGTTAAGCGTTCGTATGATTATCTCTGTAGATAAATAGGGCTTCCTGAAAAAGCACACAAAGCGCATGAATAGTGAAGTACAGGCAAATAATGTGGTATAATGGTGCAAGGGGAAACAAGGTATAGACTCAAAAAGCTTGCACCGAGGTGATGACGAAGATGTTTCTGAGGAGACATAAAGAGAACCAGATGGAAATGGTTGGATTCGGAGGATCACTGACAAGAGTACTGTAGAAGAACCGCCTTTATCCAGAGATAACGATGGCGACATTACAAAACAGAACGACCAGGAAAACACGCAGCAACACAACGAT
>NZ_DIMV01000024.1:0-18018 GCF_002425715.1 Mesotoga sp. UBA5557 | reverse complement strand
GCCTTCTTGGCACACTGCAACCACAACCAGTATTGTGGAAACAACTATGGAGATTCCACATTATAAATCCCGCAATCTTCACTATGATTTTCAGGCAAATAATTGATTTTTAAAAAGCTGGCATTGCTCAAACGATCACTCTTCAAAACTCTGATCTTAAAGAATCCTTTGGCAGTCAAGAGCACGTCACTGAGTAGTGCTTTCTGGGTATCGTGACGGCAAAAATGATAGACTTGACAAAACCAGTCGTTTCTCATACAGGAGTATTTATGAAGAATTGGCTTAAACCTATCTCTCTGGCTGCTCTAGCAACGCTTTTCTGGGCCGTTATAGGTTTTGCGGTGACAGAAGTCAGGTATTCTGAAGTTGAAAGTCAAATTGCCAACTCCGCAAGAATGATCGCGGAAAACACTGCAAAGACCACATTAATCGGCCACTTTCATCGGGATTCGTTTTATGAAGCTGTTATGCAGAATGACAACGATTTCACCAATCACTACCTAATGGAGATGCTGGCCAGTAATATGCATATCAAAGGTGTTGCTGTTTTTTATAATGATGAGGTTTTTGCGTCTGCTGGTGAGAAGTTTGAAATTGCCGTCACGCCTACTGTTGAAGGAGGAGACTACTCGGAGATCTTCTCAGTGGGCAAGGATCTTTTTGCAATTTCTGCCTTCACCAACAACGCTGGTTCAGAGAGCTCAAAGGATGGGTATGTCATTCTGAAGCTAGATCTCGAGGGAATTCTGAGTCTGCTTACAACAGAAGGATACAGCTTGAATAGCGAGAAGGGGAGTCTGCTATTAGCAGGAGTCTCAGTTTCTCTTGAACGCAGATGGCTACCGGCTAACTATGCCGCAATCGCTTTCGTCTTTCTTCTGACATTCGCCTTCACCGCTACTATACAGCGAATGGCTGGCAAGAAGTTTCTTGTCAGAAGGAACAGAGAAATGTCTCTGCTTCTGGATAAGATTCCGACACTGATCTGGTACTTCAGAGATCAGGAGACTTTCGGAATCGTCAATGAGTCGTTTGCAAAGTTTTTTGGCAGGCACCCGGAGGAAATTGATGGGAAGAATGTCTTTGAGATTCTCACGGAACAGGAGGCAATAGAATGTGTTGAAAGCAACAAGGAAGTTTTCGCTCGAAAAGAGAAAGTTGTTTTTGAGCAGAATTCAGAGAACTCGATTGGAGAGCTAAGAATCCTGGAGATTACGAAGACGCCGGATATCGACGAATTCGGAAATATAGAGTCTGTTGTCTGCTCTGCAAACGATGTGACCGAAGAAAGAAGGGCGCTTAGGAAGATTAAGCTTATTCAGTTCGGACTGGATAATGCGAACGATGAGGCCTTCTGGATTGCTCCTGACGGCACGATACTGTATGCAAACAGCGCGGCCTGTAAGAATCTTGGATACACAAAGGATGAGATTTCCGGACTGAAGGTAAATGATCTCGATAAATCGATGGAGGCAATGGATAGAAGAGTAAGCTGGGAAAGGCTTAAGTCAAAAGGAAGGGATACATTTGAAGCCTATCATGTGAGAAAGGACGGCTCTGTCTTTCCCGTCGAGATTAACAGGAATTATTTCAGGTACGATGAAAGCGAATACGAATTTACTTTTGCCCGAGATATATCTGAACGCATGAGAAATCTGGAGATTCTTGAGAGAGATAGGTTCAGAATAGAACGGCTTCACGACGCAGCTCTCAATCTGGAAAGATGCGGAACCTTCCAGGATGTATACGACTCTGTGATTGAAGCAGCTAATGAGATCCTAGAATTTGATATATGCTTCATCTGTGTCAATGAAGAGGATAATCTAGTAATCAAGGCATCTTCCAACCTAAATCCGCGAGACCCAATTGTAATGCCGAAAGATGTTGGAATTGTCGGGAAGACTTTCAGAGAGAAGAAGCCTTACATAATCGATGATATCCAGGAGTTCCCCGGCACTCTCAAATCAAACGACATCTACCGTGCCGGCCTAAGCGTTCCGGTTGGAGATGTTGGAGTCTTTCAGGCGATGTCCGCGAATAGGTCGAAGTTTGGCCAACAGGAGCTAAGACTGACTGAACTTCTTATGTCTCACGTCCGCGAAGCGATCGTGAGAATCGAGACCGAAAAGCGTATGAATTACATGTCTCTTCACGACGGGCTTACTGATTTGTACAACAGGTTCTATTTCGAGGAAGAACTCATCAGGTTGGAAGGATCGAGATTCTATCCTATTTCAATCGTTTCGGCCGATGTCGACGGTCTGAAGCTAATTAACGATACGATGGGCCATGCAAGAGGAGATCAGATACTTTTAGAGTTTTCGAGGATTCTGAGATCCTGTTTCAGAAAGACTGATATTATTGCAAGGTTTGGTGGAGACGAATTTGCAGTTATTCTCATACGAACGGATGAAGCTACGACCGAGAAGATCGCGTCGAGAGTCAGGGAGATTGTCGGTAAATTCAACAGAGATCACATCGGACCTCCTCTGAGTGTTTCCATGGGAATCGCTACCAGTAAGGGACAGGAACAATCTCTTGTCGAGACTCTGAGGCATGCAGATGACCTGATGTATCGTGACAAGCTTTACAGGAGCTCCAGCGTCAGAAGCCAGATGGTGAACACGCTGCTAGTTACTCTGGCCGAAAAGGATCAAATCTCTGGCGGTCATGCAAAGAGACTGCAGAGGATGTGTTTAGAACTGGGAAGAAGAGCAGGACTGAGTTCTCGGCAACTCAGCGACCTAGCACTTTTTGCTCAGGTTCACGATCTGGGAAAGGTTGGAATTCCAGATAGAATACTATTCAAACCAGGCCCACTGGATGATGATGAATGGAAAGTGATGAAACTTCACCCAGAAAAGGGATACAGGATCGCCGTGTCATCTCCAGACCTCTCTTCAGTCGCAGATCTAATTCTCAGGCATCATGAAAGATGGGATGGTGAGGGCTATCCTCTGGGTATCAAGGGCGATAAGATCCCCGTTGAATGCAGAATTCTCTCTGTTGTAGATGCCTTTGATGCAATGACAAATGACAGACCATACAGCAAAGCCAGGAACAGACAGGAAGCAATTGACGAAATAAAGAGATGTTCCGGTACTCAATTTGACCCCGAACTGGTGATTAAGTTTAGGGAAATGATAGAGATAGAGTCTTTCTAGATGCTCTTGATTATTTGTGAGATTTTTTTGTAGCTCAGAAGAGATATAAGAAGCGCTACTGCCAACGATGTCAGTGATACTAGAAGGAGCCAAGCTGTGCCGGTGCCGTCAACTGCGCCTTTCAGAATCAACGTGATAGGCATTATTGCCCCAAAACTCAATCCCATACAGATCAACTGATTCAGAAGAACGAATTTCGTTCTCATGAAAGCATTCGGATTATCCATTTGATCGGGAGGTGACGAAAGAACACCTCTTATACCGAGCAGAGAGGATGTCACATAAAGCACAAAGACAGCCGGAACAACCATAAGATAACCGAAAGAACCTCTCTTGATCAAGATGCTTACGCCTAGAACGCCCACAAAGAGAACTGTCCCCAACAGAACAGGTAGAGTGGTTTTTATGGCTATCATCCTTCCCAGAGAAAGAGGCAATATCTTTGTTGTCTCAATAAAGGGATACTCTCTGCCCATCAAAAAGGCGGATTGTATAGTGGTGAAGATGGTACTAATAAGTACCATAGTGAAGATCGATGTTACTACTTCTTCTGAGATAAGGCCAAAAACAAGTCCAAAGACAACGGGATAGAAAAGATAGTATATTAGCTGTTCATAGCGTCTATATATCTTTAGTTCTCTTCTGAGCAAAACCCATCCCCGCCTGTCATTGAAGGTCACGGTCTTCTGCTTGTTCTTGGAATATGATACCGGTTCGAATTTGATAGATGAGGCAACCCTGAAAAAAACATATCCCAGCAAAGGAATTGCCGCTAATCCAACTAGGAGGTACAGAGGGCTTTCCGAAGACTTAACACTCCAGGTGAAGATATTCAGAGGGTTTGAAAAAACTTCCCAAGCGCTTGCGAGCTTCTGCAGATAAAGCGGTATATTATCCGTGCTCCGTGGAACTAACTGAACTATTATGAAGAACATGAAAGCTGCCGCAATTTGAACGATGAACATTACTTTTCTTGCGACTGCCCTGGACATGAATTTCCCAAGAGCTACAGAAACGATGGAAGCCAGAAGTACGGTGTTTATTACCACGAGAACAAGTGAAGGGATTCCGATCCATGGATTGGGATCGATTCTGAGATGGTATGGAAGAGCGATTCCCAGAAAGACGGACAGAGTGAGCCCCTGATATAGGGTCGAGATAATAATCTGATAGACTATGATACTCACTCTCTTTACCGGAAGAACGAGAAGCATGTCTATCTCATCGTTTCTCATGAAGAGATAAGACGATGTGGCCGAAAATGAGATTAGAAAGAACAGCCCTGAGATTGTCAGAAAAAATCCGGCCATGACCTTGCCAAGGGAGACGCCTTCAACGGCTACTCCAGAAGTCGCACCATACACGTTCCAGAGAAACATTCCGATCATGATTGTGAATACTGCAAAGACGAATAGCTGGCCCGAAAGGCCTCCTCTTGTGCCTTTCTTGCCCGGAAACATGAAGAGCTTGTACTTAAGGAACAGCTTAAGGTCGTTCAAATAGACACCTCACAATGCGCCTACAATTTCCTGGATGTCTTCGTTCTCGCCAGTAAGCTGCAGGAAGAGGTTCTCGAGAGTCTCTTTGTTGTCGGCTCCTGCTCTCCTTCTTAGCTCATCCATCGTGCCCTCGGAAATTAGCTTCCCCTTGTTGATTATGCCTATCCGGTCGCACATCTTTTCCGCTATCTCCAGCACGTGTGTGGTCATGAAAATGGTAGAGCCTTCGCCCTTATACTTCTCAAGAAGCATCTTAAGTATCTTCGCGCTTCTTGCATCGAGACCTACGGTCGGCTCATCCAAAAAGATGACTTCTGGTCTCCTCATCAGAACAGAGATAACCATTATCTTCTGTTTCATACCGTGAGACATCTCAGATATCATCTTCCCCAGATAATCTATTCCAAACGCTTCACATAGTTCGCCGACTCTCTTCTTCGCTTCTTGTCTCTTATCGGGAAAGATATCCATGATGAACTCAAGGAACTCAGCTCCTGTGAAGTAGGAATAGATTCGTGGTTCTTCAGGGACAACACCGATCTTGCTCTTTATCTGAAGCTCATTAATCGAGTAGTTCATGCCGAGGATTTTTATCTCTCCCGAAGTAGGTCTAAGCGTACCGGTAAGCATTCTAATCGTCGTTGTCTTTCCGGCTCCGTTTGGTCCCAGAAAGCCATATATTTCGCCAGAGTTCACCAGCAGATCTATCTCGTCTACTACGGGGCTCTTATCGAATGCTTTCGTAAGTTTTTTACAGTCAATCATCTAGCATCCCTCCAGACGGTACTGCCTCAGGACGATCTTCGTGCATGTCCCGAACCTATTCTACGACAAGACCCGATACATTTCACATAATGTCAAGAAATTCTGTTGATCTGGCAGATGATTTCTATACAGCGCAGGCAATCCTGTTGCCGGATGATATAATTGACTAAGTTTATGAGGTGGGCATATGAGAAGAGCTGTGTCCTTCGCATTATTAGCTGCCGTAGTAATAATTCTATTGTCGGGAATCAACGGTCTCAGCTTCGATCCCTCGCCTGCAGCATTTCTGAGCGATGATGATCCTGAACTGGCAGCGTTCAACCGAATCGCGGAGGTTTTTGGAGACACTGGATCGATCATGGTGATTCTTAATGCATCGGAAACTCCACTCGAGCTTCTGAAAAGAATATCAGATGAGATAAAGTCTCTTGACTGGGTTAACTCGGTGTTGTCAGCCACTAACGCGATGAAGCTGGGAAGCTTCAATCTTTTCACTTTGAGAATTCCAGCTGAGGACTACGTGTACTTGGAAGATGGGAAATTGGTGCTGAATGAAGATCTGCTGACAGATCCAATATACAGTAACCTGCTGATATCTTCTGACGGCAGCTATTACGGCATACTGATTACAATCGCAGACGGAAATGAGTTGAGCAGCGACACACTTGTCCCTCAACTTCGATCGAAACTCGATTCTCTCGATGTAAAGGACTATAGACTAATTGGAGAGAGCGTTGCCAACACAGAGACATTCAGATCAATAATCGATCTTACCTTCAAGTATCCACCTTTCATTCTACTTGCAATTCTCATGGTCTACGTAATCAAGTTCAGAAAGGTCTCGCTTGCTTTGCTTACACTGGTTCCTCCTCTGGCCTCCGTAATGGCGATAGTTGGAGTAATGGGTATAATGAAGCTTTCGATCAACAGTTTGACCGTTATGATCCCTTCATTTATCGTCATTATTGGAAGTGCATACGGGATGCATTTCCTCTCAAGGTTTGAAGAAAACATTCATCTTAAGAATGCCGTCAGTCGGACAGTTCACGAGGAGAGAGTTCCTGTTCTCTTATCTGCTTTGACAACGATGGCAGGCTTTTCTTCATACATTCTGCTCGACTTGAAGGCCTTTCAGGAGATGGGTATATTCGTCTGTTCAGGAATCTTCCTCTCTGCGGTTTTCACAATTGTCGTGCTCCCGGGACTTGTGTCTTCAAGAGAAACTGTGAATCCGCAACGTGCATCACCTCCAAGAGACGTAAATCGTCTTGCGAAAAAGGTAGTTGTCTGGGCCATTATAGTGGGCAGTATCGCCTCTCCTTTTCTGATCATGACAATTCCAATGACTATTGACCAGTATAATTTCTTCAAAGAGAATTCGGAGATTAGAAGAAGCGCAAACACCATGAAAGAGGCTTTCGGTTGGCTGACAAATTATTCGCTGATGGTTACACCAAAAGAAGGGGATAGCATTGCATTAACGACAGATCATGTAGAGAGTTTGGAAGCGTTCGAAGCGGAGCTAAAGAGACTTGATGGAGTTTCGAAGGTCATGAGTCTACTCGATCTGTCAAGAGAGACGGGTGTTCCGTTGACGCTTATGGTGAGAGCACTGAACTCAAGTGATGTTTTCGGTGACTCTACAACACTTCTTGTGAGCGACAATGCTATACGATTCAATCTGTTCTCTCCGGAGAGCGACAGTCGAAGCGCCGAAAAACTGAAGTTGGCCGTCGAAGAACTAATAATGAGCTATCCGGAACTGGATGACAATTTCAGGTTCAATCTGGCTGGAACTACGCTTATATGGAAGAGCGTGAACTCCTCTGTTGTTAACAATCAGATTCAGAGCTTGATAGTATCGTTTGGGCTTATCATGCTCCTCCTATTCACGATATTCAAAAGTTTGAAGTCGACAATCATAGCCACGATACCTATTCTCCTTACAACTCTTTTCAACTTCGCTTTTATGGCGCTTTTCAGGATCCCGTTGAGCATTTCTACAGCGCTCATTTCGGGAATGTTGATGGGACTGGTAATCGATTATTCGATTCACTTCACTATCTGGTTCAGGAGGTTCGGCGATTCACGTAGGGCATATCAACAGACCGCAAATGCAATTCTTGCAAACGGGCTTAGTCTTGTTGCCGGCTTTTCAGTTCTTCTGCTTTCACCTCTCTTGTTGTACGTTGATGTGGCGAAGTTGATGGTTAGCGGACTTGTTGTGGGAATGGTTCTTACTCTAATACTTCTGCCAGAGATCGCATCTAGAAGTAAGAAGTTTTCTGATAGGGCAAAAGCCTCTGACTGATATAATTCACTTATATTCAGATTGGAGGTGGCGTTCTGAAAGCTCTCGTTTCTCTTCTTCCAGACGATCTGAATCGGTTTGTCAGAGAGCTGTGGAATGAATTGAAAACAGACTTCGGATTACGTTCGGTTATGCTCAATCCACTTCCACACATTAGCTATTGCATTTTCGAAGAGACGACTGTCACTTCAGATCCCATGCTTGAAGAGATTGCGTCCGTTATGGGTGCCTTCTCGGCAAAGACAGAATATCTTGGTATTTTCACTGGCGAGAGACCGGTGATTTTCATTGGAGTAGCTAGAAGTCCTAGGTTGGCTTCTCTTCATAAATCGCTATGTAAAGTCCTCTGTGAAGCAGTGGACAGCAAAGCAGCCGTTTACAGCGAGACTCACTGGATCCCTCATATAACACTTGCCTATGGAGATGATGTTAATCGAAGCAACATAGGTCCTGTGATGGAGAGACTTGCATTCAGGGACTTCCATCATGAGTTTGTAATTGACAATCTGGCAGTTCTTGAAGAGATTCCAGAGAAGGGAATTGTTGTCAGTAAGAGCTTCAGACTCACCTGTTCCTGAAGACAAACTGGTTTATCTTTATGCATCATTTTTCGTGACTTTCAATGTCTCAGATGGGCTCTCAAAGAGTCCAATTTGTTATAATCGATCAGAAGAAGGAGGTAGGTGAATGAAAAGGATTGGCTGGAAGGAGATAGATTTGAAAATTCCACTGCCGAAGAATGTAAAGTCAACTGAATGTTTGAGTGAACTAGAGGAGTTCATCGGACAGGAGAGAGCCATAAGAGCTTTGGAGACAGGGCTTTATATAAACGCAAAGGGATACAATGTTTTTGTTTCCGGCAGTAACAACACCGGAAGAAGGACATTTGTCAGTCGTTATCTGAAGAAGAAGGTCGAAGGAACGAAGACTCCGGGCGACTGGATATATGTCTACAACTTCGATGAACAAAGGTCGCCAAATTCAATTCCACTTGAAGCGGGGGCAGGGAAGGTATTTCAGAAAGAGATGAACGAGTTTGTTGAGATAGCTATCAACTCGATCAGCGAGAGCTTTCAGAGTGAGGACTACCAGCAGAAGGTAACTTCGATCCAGAATGAGCAATCGGAAAAGCGTTCAAGTATGCTGAAGGAATTGTTAGAGAAGGCGAAAGAAAAGGATTTCACTGTTCAAATAAACCAGACAGGAGTTGCAACGATTCCTCTCTGGAACGGTAAACCGCTTACCCAGGAAGTGTACGAAGCCTTACCTGAGGAATACCAGAAGCAGCTTACCAAGAAAGGCGAGGAAGTCCGTGAATTAGTCAACTCGTATCTTCTTAGATTGAGCAAGATGGAAAAAGAATATGGTGAGAAGTACAAGGAATTGAATCGAAACGTGGCTTCTTTCGCAGTTGAAGGTCACATAAAGGAGATGAAAGACAAGTTTAGCAAGAACAAAGAGGTCGTTGATTTTATAGAGAGCATGAAGGAAGACTTGCTTGACAATCTGGGAGTATTCTTCAGCCAGGAGATCGACTCCAAAGCTTTTTTCGGCAAGAGATATGCGGTCAATCTGTTTGTCGACAACTCGGGAATAGAGGGGAAACCCATTGTGGAGGTAACAAACCCCAATTACTCCTCCCTTTTCGGAAGAATAGAGTATGTAGCAAAGATGGGAATGCTTGATACCGACCACACCATGATAAGGCCAGGCGCAATACATAACTCGAACGGCGGGTATCTTGTCCTTGATGCCAAGAGCGTACTGAGCGAACCCTATGTCTGGCAGACTCTGAAGCAGGTACTCTTTTCCGGACTCGAAGGAATTGAGAATCTAGAACACAAGATCGGTCTCTTATCGACTGTTAGTCTGAAGCCTGAGCCAATTCCGCTGGATATAAAGATAATCATGATAGGCGAGCCGTGGATATACAGCATGTTAAGTACGCTCGATACGGATTTCAAGAAGCTCTTCAAGATTAAAGCCGAGTTCGATTGGGAAATGGCGTTGGAGAAGGACACGATTGGCAAGCTCTGTGGGCTAACCTGCAATATTGTGAGGGAGAATACTTTGAAGCCGCTTGAAAGGGACGGAATCAAAGAAGTGATAAAGAGAGCGATATTCCTTTCGGGAAGCAGGAAGAAAGTCTCGACTCAGTTTGGCACCCTTGAACAGCTCCTCCTGGAGAGCTCGGCAATGGCGGATATGAAGAAGCACGATATGATAGAGGCTGAGGATGTATCGACCGCTTGGGAAGAGATGCATACAAGGGTCTCCCTCTATCAGGACAAGATAAAGGAAATGTTTAAGAACTCGACATTGATGGTTCAGACAGATGGAGAGCTTGTTGGTGAGATAAACGGTTTGACAGTAGTCCAGACAGAGGATCTCTCTTTTGGAATACCGGTGAAAATAACTGCCAAAGCCGGTCCAGGCAACAGCGGTATAGTTGACATACAGAAAGAATCGGAACTAAGTGGAAACATCCACAACAAAGCCAGTCTGACTATTCAGGGATACATGAGTTCGAGATATGCGCAGCAATTCCCGCTGAGCCTGAACGGTTCGATAAGTTTTGAGCAGGTCTATTCGACAGTTGAAGGGGATAGCGCTTCCGTGGCGGAGACAGTCGCTTTCCTGTCTGCAATTGCCGATGTGCCGATTAAGCAGTCAATAGCAGTTACGGGCTCGATCAATCAAAGCGGAAGAGTCCAACCCGTAGGCGGAGTTCAGTACAAGATTCAGGGCTTCTATGATCTCTGCAAGATAAAGGGGTTTACCGGTCAACAGGGAGTGGTCGTGCCTCAGGCGAACTCTGACAATGTTGTTCTCCCTGACGAAATAATTAATGCCATTAAGGAAGGGAGATTCAACATATGGACCGTTGAGACCGTGGACGAGGCCATTGAGGTACTGACGGGCATGAAGTCGGGAAAGCTCGGGAAGAGCGGAGAGTACTCGCCTGGCAGCTTCAACCAGAGGGTAGTAGAGAAGTTGATGAAGTACTATGAGATAGCTTCTCAGTCGAAGAAATGAATAAGCAAGATACGTAAATCAATGGTGGTTGTTCAAATGGCCAATAAGAAAGATGGCGACAGACATATCTGGCATGTCCATCGCCATTTTTTGCAAGGCAGCTACCTGATCATGATTCGGAGTCTATTGCCGCGAATTTGTTCAGCATATAGTTTATGTATCCCTTTACATAAGAAGCAGTCTCTCTGAGAATCTCAACGGAGAGGTTGTCTAATTTCGATGTCTTGCCTGCTTCGTGAAGATCATCGAAATACTCTTTGCCTAGCCAGACTGCCTGAGGTTTCTCAAGTTCATTTCCCATAACATGTTTGAGTTCATAGTATACTGGATTGAGTTTCTCTCTGGAGTACTTCCTCAAATCTACCGCGGCCTGCTTCGGATTCCTGACGATTCTGGCAGGAACCTCTTCGAGCGCCATTAGCAGGGGCTCGTATTGTCCCCAAATCAAATAACCACCGTAGAAGTCGTATGCGAAGTGATAATTAGCAAAGATGGCGAGCCACTTGTCCATGTTGAAAGGAAGCTTCAGCAGTTCGAAAAACGGGGCGGGGAATGTATGAAAAGGCTGGCCCACATCTTCAAGATAGTGAATCGCCCTCCCCATGAACCGGTATGCCCAATAATGGTCTCCTCTAGAATAAGCGATCTCGGCCAGATCACTGAAGTACTGGACGACGTCGGTTACTTCTCCAACTCTAATGAAGAAAAGCATTCTGTATTCCATGTGCCTCAGCCCCTGACTGTCCCCAAGGAGCGTCTCTATTCCCTTTAGTTCGAGCCCCTTATCCATGCCTAGATCGGGCTCGTAAGAATATACCGAGAGAATTTGCCACATGGGAGCTTTGTCATCGACCGGCTTAGGGTTCGGGAAGACTGCACTGTATAGATCCAGGTCTTCTTCTGGTAAATAGGGTTCACCCAGATAGTCGTAAAAACCTTCTATAGCCGCGTTGTATTCACGAGTGTCAACGTCGGCGTATGTGTACGGGGTTATCTCAACGTACTTGTCAAAAACCTCCTCATACTGGGATACAATCAAATACGTTAGAGCATCGTGCCCCGACCATGAAAATCCGAACACGGCTAATAGCAGTATTAGAATCATTATCACCTTTCTCACGTAACCACCTCCAATTCTTATAATAACAGATTCGAACTGCATTATTGTCTTCTTGATACCGATGTAGCTTCGTGATAGGCAAGCTTTCTGATAGTATTGTCTAAGAAAAGCAGTTTAGGGAGGTGCAATATGGCCGACGCTTCTAGAGGAGTTTCAAGAGGCTCATTAGACGTGCGGATTCTTCAAGATAATGAATTTGATTTCCAGCTCTACAGGTCTCTTGGTGCAGTATCGTACGAAGGAGGCACCGTAGGAGAGATTCTTTCGCTTGTACCGCATATAGATTGTGAAGACCCATCAACGTGGGTGAAGTCATTCAAGGACCTGGCAACAAGGCTGAAAAATAATGCCCTCGTGGTTCTTCAGAAAGGTAATAACGAGAGCGCGAGGCAGGAATTCTTGAGGGCGGCAAGCTATTTCAGAGCTGCCGAGTATTTTGGCGATCCCAGAGATTCGAAGACAAGATACCTTGGAATGGAAAGCAGAGATTGCTTTGTATATGCTTTCAGAACCACTGATATTCAGTTCGAAGCTGAGAGAATACCCTATGGTGAGGATTTCATTCCGGCGTACTGGATTGCTCCAACGACCGGCGGCAAGAAGAAGACGATAATGATGATGAGTGGTTTTGACGGGACATCGGAAGAGATGTATTTCCAGGCAGGCTCGGCCGCTTTGCAGAGAGGTTACGCGGTTGTTCTCTTCGATGGCCCCGGTCAGGTAGGAATGAGAAGGTTTTCGCCCGAGACTCCGTTGCGTCCTGACTACGAAGTTCCGATTTCCAAAGTTGTCGATTATGTCTTGTCGAAGGAGGATGTCGATCCATCAAGACTCGCGCTGTACGGCATTAGTCTCGGAGGTTATTTCTCACTTAGGGCCGCGGCTCACGATTCCAGAATAAGAGCCCTGATTTCCAATTCACCTGTTACCGATATCTACAAGTACATGTCTGCATTTGCCGGAGAGGCTATCAATTCTCCTGAAGATATTACACTGGAAACGGTCGACCTTGTGCCCTCGGAGTATTTGTCTAAGGCTCAAAAGCTCCAGCTCGTCAACATAATGCTCAGGTTCGGCGAGGTCTCCATGTTCAAGGCTTTCGAAAGAATGAGGGATTTCGTTGTAGGCAACGCTATAAAGAGTATTCAGGTTCCATTCCTTGCCATGGTGGGAGAGGGAGAAGGAGAAGAGGCGCTCATCCAGGCAAGGGAAGCCTTAGATAACGTTTCGGGAAAGTCAACAATGAGAATATTCAAGAAGCAGGAAGGCGCAGATTCCCATTGTCAAGTTACTAATCTTCCTTTGTCCAATTCAGTGCTTCTTGATTGGCTGGACGATGTTTTTGGAGCAACGACATGAAGCGTATTGGCCTTTTGGGTGGGATGAGCTGGGAATCATCACTGGAGTACTACAGATTGCTCAATGAAATGGTCAAGAACAGGCTTGGGGGATTGCATTCCGCAGAATGCACCTTGGCTTCAGTTGATTTCGGCCCCGTTTCGGAGATGATGAAGAGTAATGACTGGAAGGGTATAGAGAGGGTCTTGTCTGCCGCAGCCATTGATCTGAAGAGAGCTGGTGCAGACTTTCTTATCATATGTACCAACACAATGCATCTTTTGGCCAGAGAAATCGAAGGAGCATCAGGGCTTGAAGTCCTAGAAATCGGTAAGGCAGTCGGAGAGGAGATCGAGAGAAGGGGACTTGAAACCGTTGGACTCCTTGGCACAAGATTCACTATGGAGAGGGCTTACTACAAGGATACTTTGGCGGGATTTGGCATAAATGTTATCGTTCCTTCAGCTGAAGAAATGGTAGTAGTAGATAGGATTATCTTCGAAGAGCTCTGCAAAGGAATCTTCAGAGAGGAATCAAAGTCAGTCTATAAGGCAGTGATTAAGGGTCTTCAGGTCAATGGAGCCGAGGGAGTTATACTTGGTTGCACTGAGATACCTCTGCTGATCAAAGAATCAGACGCTGACATTGCCGTTTTCGATACTACGGCCATTCACGCCCGGGCGGCCGTCGATCATGCTCTTGCGTGATTCGGAATCAAGAATACTGAATAGTTCACAGTTCTCTAGAGAATGCATGACGCATGAGATTGACTCAGAAGACAAAAGCATTTTGCTTCTGAATCGGTAAGTTCGACCGGATCCGAGATTCCAAATCACTCTTGTGTGAATCTCGACAGGGAAGGCTATTTTCTCAGGTAGATACTGCTATTCACATGATTAGCAGCTATTTCAAATTGCTAGTGATCGTTCACTTTGCAGAAGGAGGATTTGAGTATGAGAAGACTCTTGTTAGTGCTTCTGTTAGTACTGCTGTTATCGGTAGTCTCTTTTTCTAGCGTTTACAATAGTGCGTCCAACGGTGACCTGCAAGGGGTAAAGGAAGCTGTCAACAGCGGCGGTAATATTAACGAGCGTGGCTATGCAAACAAAACACCCTTGATGGTCGCAGCGGATTACGGCCACTCGGAAATAGCAACCTACCTTATTGAATCTGGGGCAGACATTTCAACCGTTGACGACAATGGCTATACAGCTCTTCATTACGCTGCGAGAAAGGGTCTCCTCGATGTCGTGAAGATGCTTCTTGAAAGAGGGGCGGATATAAACGCTCATCCGGCCAGTTCGATGTTTTATGAAGGCTATACACCTTTGATCCTCGCCTGTGACAACTCCAAGAACGACACTACTCTGGAAGTCGTTAAGTATCTTGTGGAGAAGGGAGCCGATCTAGAGAGAGTTGAATATGCTTTCCGCTCACCTTTGATTGCTGCGATATTTTCGAAGGGGACAAATACCGTAGTCTTCCTGCTTGAAAACGGAGCCGATCCAAATCGACCGGCCAAGGACGGAAGAACTCCTCTCTATCTAGCTATATCGGAAGGCCTCCCAATTGAGGGCATAGAAGCGCTTCTAGAACATGGGGCAGATGTGTCTATCGGGAATGAATACTATACGCCGCTTCAACTGGCCGTATCGAAGTCCAATAATGATATTTCGAAAATGCTGATCGAATTTGGCGCCGACTATTCTGGAGTAGATGATTCAGGTAATACCCTACTTCATCGCGCTGCAGGTAAGGGATCTACCAAGAACATCGAGATGTTTGTTGAGCTTGGAATCGAAGTTGATTCAAGGAACTATGAAGGGAAAACTCCTCTGCATATCGCTTCAGAGAACGAGTCCTTGAGAAATGTCAAGCTCCTTATTTCACTTGGAGCCGACGTCCTGGCAAGAGATAACAATAATCACTTGCCCCTACACTTGCATCTCGCTGTCTACCAAGAAGACAAAGAAACTATTGATAGCTTGCTTTCTGCGGGTGTCAGTATCAACAACAATGAAGTAGAAAGCGGTATCTCACCGCTTCATATCGCAGCCGCTTATGGAAAGCTAGATATTGTCAAGTACCTCTTGGAAAGAGGCGCGGATGTTTCGATCGAGACAGATGAAGGATTACTTCCAATTCATTCCGCTGTCGGCCGCAGGGGAAAGCCGGAAGTCGTCGATTACTTGCTCGAAAGCGGAGCTGACATTGAGGCCGAAGATGACGAAGGCAGAACGCCTATCTTCTATGCTGTTAAAGACCACAACATGGAAGCGATTTCTTACCTCGGTGAGAGAGGAGCGAATGTCAATCATCAGGATCACAGCGGGAAAACGCCCTCACACTACGCTGTCGAGGACAAATGGGACGCGATCGAAATGCTTACGATCCTGAGCGGATTCGGTTTGGTGCCGGATACAAAGGACAACGCAGGAGTGACTCCGGAGGATTATGCTGCATCAGAAGAGATAGTTGGATTCTTGAAAACGCTTTATTGAAGTCTCGGACAAGTCCGCGATTTAATCTACTAAACCGGTGTCTGCCTTGCGCAGGGACCGGTTGCTTGTAATGGGCCATAAGACGTTAACCAAGAAACGTCATTGTCAATCATTGACTCTTCTGGCATTTTGGCGGCCTTCTGAAGAAGAGAAAACAGGTGATCTCTTTCGCCGTTGGAGAAACCTTCTGTTAGCATTGTTTCATGATCTCTTCCAAGCCTTCCTAGCTCTT
Source organism: Mesotoga sp. UBA5557 (assembly GCF_002425715.1). Lineage (NCBI taxonomy): Bacteria > Thermotogati > Thermotogota > Thermotogae > Kosmotogales > Kosmotogaceae > Mesotoga > Mesotoga sp. UBA5557. Next base: position 2,052 of record NZ_DIMV01000024.1, on the reverse strand, counting down.
GACCAATTCTTATGCCGCTTTCTGTGAGAAACAGCCTGTAACTCCGGCTGTCTGATGGGTCGGTTTTCCTCTTTATATTGCCTGCTTCGGTAAGTTTCTTCATGGCTTTAGAGTAATTCCCTTATCGACACCGAGAATTTCGCTGAGCTCATTCTGGCTTATTCCGTCTCTGGCTATCAGCACTCTCACAAAGAAGAAATGGCCACTCCCCAGTCGAAATTTCTGCATTTCCCTGCTGAAATGGACATTTGCACTGCGCGAAATGCGATATATCCAGCGGCCAATGTACTCTTCTCTATCGAAGGCTGGATCACGCGACATCCGTTGTCCCTACCTCAGCACTGAGCTCACTTGAACGGAATGTCTTCAGTTCTCTAAGGTAGAAAACCAGCGATATTGCGAAAGCGATCAAATCGGCAAGTGGAAAGGATATCCAGATGCCATTAATCCCTAGAAAGCGCGGAATCACTAGAATCAGTGGTATCAGAATTATTATCTGTCTAAGGAGGGATAAGAAAAGTGCGGGTATGGCTTTGCCGAGTGCCTGGAACATTCCAGAAGCAATAACCTGGATGCCGATAGTCGGGATGGCAAGGATAACAATCCTGAGAGCAGAAATTGTGGGTTCAATAAGCTCGATTTCATCAGAGAAAATCGATATGAGTTGTCTTGCAAAGAAGAACATTATGATTGCCGAGAAAAGGGCGATCAACGTGGTAACTGCGGAGGCCAGTTTGACAGACTCTCTTGCTCGCCTCATTTTTTTGGCGCCGTAGTTGTATCCGACAATTGGAAGAAATCCCTGATTCACGCCGAACATAGGCATTATGAAAACCATTAGCAGTCTGTTTATTATGCCGTAGACTGCCACCGCAATGTCGCCTCCATAGAAAACCAGTGAGTTATTCATAACAACGGCAAGCACACTGCCCGCAACCTGTCTGGAAAAAGCGGAAAGACCCACGGAGACGGTTTCCTTCAGGATTGTCCACTCTGGAATCAAAGAAGCCAGAGAGATTCTCAACAGACTCTTTCCGCTGGTGAAGTAAAAGAGAATATAGATCGAGGTAATCGCCTGAGACAAAACGGTTGCCAGCGCCGCACCTCTTATGCCCATGTTGAGAGTGAAAATGAAAATGGGATCAAGAATTATGTTAAGAACAGCAGAGATCAACATTGCAGCCATTGCTATCTTTGGTTTTCCTTCTGCCCTAATAACATGGCTCATAGCCATTCCAAAAGAAAAGAAAGCGCTTCCGAGAAGTATTATGCTCAGGTATTCTCTCGCATACGGAATGATGGCTTCACTCGCTCCGAGCATTATGAGCAACTGATCTATAAAAAAGTATCCCAGCAGGGTCATCGCCAATCCGAAGGCGATCGAGAAAGCCATTACGTTTCCAGCGGCGCGTCTTGCTTTTTCGTGGTTCTTTTCACCGAGCGCCCTCGATATAACTGAAGCGCCGCCGATTCCGAACATCTGAGCAAATGCCATAACGAATATTTGAACAGGGAAGGAAATAGATATGCCCGCGATGCCCATCGACCCGACGCCTCTTCCGACGTAAATTGTATCAACGAAGTTGTACATTGCCTGAACGAGCATGCCGATAGTTGCAGGTAAAGAGAGACTGAGAAGAAGCCTTCCAATCCTCTCCTCCCCAAGCATCTTATGTATGTCTTTTGCCATAACTCACCTCTGAAACAGTTGCATATTTAACTATTATAATTCACAGTAGTACCGAATGCTTTTTCTCTCGCTTTCGTGCCGGTAGTTTTGATTCGATAAGAAGCGAGTTGGCAATCGTTGTATGTCAGCAGTCCGTCGTCCTCCGGAAAGAATCAGTTCCAAGTTCCATGTTGTCAGTTGCAAGCAGAAGAAATAGTTGTCCGTTGTTGGTTCACAGTTCTGCGGAGCCGCCGCTGTGCGCTTAAAGGCAGAGAACCCGCTGAACGCTGATGAAAAACCACGTTAACCGTCACCGGTTCTCCGTTCTCCGTAAAAGCCGCGAAGAAAATTGAAAACAAGGTTCAGGATCCGAGTCTGAAATG
>NZ_DIMV01000101.1:0-3186 GCF_002425715.1 Mesotoga sp. UBA5557 | reverse complement strand
CTATTCGTCAGTAAGACTTCATGGATTGGTCTAGAATAGACTTCCTGGTCTCCAACTTCATCCCCTATAATAAAGCTACCTTTTTCTACTAACACCATTCCCTCTGTGATCCTACTGATAGGACTCGATAGCGATGGGCTTAAAGACATATCTGAAGGCTGTTCCTGGCTGGAGCTTTCTAAGTAGTCTTTTCTCGTCTTCTCGTCTTGCTGAATGATTTGGGGTTGTTGCTCTTGCTCTTTCTCAGGACAAACGACGTCTTCTTTCTTTTCTTCGGGGGCTTCTTGCGGGATATCATGAAGTGTTTCTTCTGCCTTTTCTTCTTCAGTCTCTTCTTTCGTTTCCTCGCTACTCGTATCTGCTGAGGCTTCCTCTGACTCATGCCCGGGTACATCTATTGATGTTTCATTACTTCTATCATCAGTCTCCAGATTCTCATCTGCTTTTTCGATTCTGTCTGAGCCGACCTCTTCAATTTCTTCTGTCTTTTCTTCTTCAATCTCTTCCACCGTAATTGATTGTCGGAAATCAAAGGATTCTAGTTTTCGCTTTATGAAATTGAGTAGCCTTACCTTTTCAGAAGTCTTGTAAGACTGATTATACCTAAGTGCATAGGGGAGGTCGGAGTTAGCCAGTTCATCGGTCACCGTAAGAATCTGTCCGTTGAGTTTTCTTCCACTTATTATTTCATTATGAAAGCTGTCCCATTCATATTTGACCCATTTGGAATTAAGATTCCCCTTCGTAGTTCCAACAACTACCATTATTCGCGCTTCATCGAGTGCTTCTTCAATGACTTCTTTGTATGCTGATTCTCCCAGTTCCTCAATCGAGAAACTGCTCATGAAAACCCTTATGGAATTCGCTTTTAGAAGCTCGTAAAGCTCCTTCGCAATATACCAGTCTCTTGTGTTCTTATCATTTTCGTCCGATACTTTGCAGGATATGAATACTTGCCAGTCTTGCGAAGAGTTGCTTGTCATCATTACACCTCTTCGATATACCTACTGAAGTCCTGTCAACTCGTTCATCATCCGGCTATCTTGTTGCAAATAGTGCCGCTAGAAGTGTAACAAAAGTAATAATCTATGATCATTATTATACAATAATGTCATAAGTATCCAGTTTCATAAAAAAGGTTCTCACACTGGAATTCCTCCGGAGGTGGCTTGTTTGAGACTGAGAAAATGGTTGATACTTGGTGCGGTTGCGGCTCTCATCTTCGTTCTTGGATTCTTAGGCTGGATGGAATTCTTCGATTTGGCCGGCAAGGATATGTCGGTTCTTGGATTGCTGGAAGCCACTTTCGGACTGTTCAGATGGAAAACATTTTTCCCAGGGTTTGCAAAGATTCTTAACCTAGGAGATTATGAAATTCCTTTGATCCTAGATATAGCAAGGATAACCGCTCCCTGGATAACCTTATTTGGATTCATAGCACTTGTGTTTTCTGTCGTTAGAAGCTTTGCGACGTCCTTGAAAGTAAGGCTTTTCTATAGAGACCATGTTGTGGTTTTCGGTTGTGAAGAAACCTGCAAGTATCTTCTTAATTGCGTGAAAGCCGATTATCCAAGTAGCAAACTTGTATTATTAAAGAACTCAAATACACCGAGTTATGTGTGCAGCACTTTTGAAGAGAATCCAGTCATTGTTGGGAATCTTGAGGATACTGATATTCTGAATATCTCTGCTATCAATAAAGCCGCTCACATAATATTGGCAACTAACGACGACTCGATAAATATGCGATTGCTCAAGAACATCGAGCAGTTTTTCAGAAACAGTAAACGGAGTAGCACAGAGATCTGGCTTCAGATTGAAGACTTCAAATCATACGAAACCTTCAAAGGCTACAAAGGGGAGGATCCCTCGACAGGAATAGACATTCATGTATTCAGCGTGTTTCAGAGAATGGCCGCACAGACGGTAGATAGTTTCAGCCCGGATCAGTTCATAGAAACAGCGGGAAAAGGCCAAATTGAGATAGCACTATTTGGTCTTGAAGCTCTCGGACAATGGATAGTTCTTGAAGCAGCTCAGATGTATCACTTCAACAATATGAAGAAATTGAGAGTTACTGTGGTTGACTGTAATGTTGATAAAAAGATTGAAGATCTACTAAGGATTTGCCCTTCGTTAAAGAGAGTGATCGACATACAGCCTGTCGATTTGCTTGCTTTTCTTGAAATGGATGCCCCGAATTTGCTTTCAAATGTTTCATTGTGTTTCATAACTTGGCCAAAGGTTCAGGAAATAGACTTCATATCAAGAAAACTAAGGCAGATCTTTTTCAAAGCAGAAGAGAATCTGGAGATTCCCAAAATAGTGCTAGTGGACGTCTCGTCTTACCAGGGCTCAGAGATAATGAAGGAATCTCTCGATAGTTTGAACTCGATAGGCATATCATGTTCTTGTCCAACTGGCATCTCAATAAAGAATGAAGAAGAATGTGATAATCTTGCAATGCAAATTCACAACATCTATTCTCATTTGCCTCAGAAAGAGCTTGAAGTCGAATGGAGCAGAATGACCGACTACTTCAAAGATGAAAACCGTTATGCAGCACGGCATCTGTCTATGAAGCTGAGATCGCTTGGTCTCGAAGCAGTGTCGTCAGATGATCCCAGAGATCCCGTAGACCTCATGGCGATCCTTCCTGAGAACGAACAGATCCTTGCGCAGGTTGAACATAACAGATGGCTCGCCAGAAAACTCATAAATGGTTACGTCCATGGAAAGAAACTGGACAGAAAACTCAGAGACCAGCTGAAAATACATGTTGACATACGCCCCTGGGAAGAACTGAGCGAGAAAGACAGAGAAAAGGATCTGGTTGTCCTCAGAAACACAAATAATGTGTTCAAGAAAATTGGAAAGAAGATTGTTCCTTCAAAGGTCTGAATTTATACGAGGGGTAAGACTATGCCAGAAAAGTTACCATTAAGGATATTCATAAGCTACGGTCATGATGAATACGCCAAGCTCGCTAGAGAATAAAGAACTATCTCGAGCAGAGAGGCCATGAGGCCTGGTTCGACAGGGACAGAATTAAGCCGGGCAAAGACTTCGAGGTTTACGTAGAAGATGGTCTCAAGTGGCTTACAGAGGACAAATCAAGAGCAAGATTTCTCTATCTTAGGATTAAATAGGGTCAGACTCCATTTTCACACTAAACGAGAAATCGAA
>NZ_DIMV01000012.1:0-2812 GCF_002425715.1 Mesotoga sp. UBA5557 | reverse complement strand
CGTCGGCCTGACAATTTTCTGGAAAGGGTATGCCATGCTCTGGCAATATGACCTTGACCAAGAACAAAGAACAGATCCTCGCTTTGGAACGAAGAACAGATCTTTCCTCTTGAACGGTCAACGGCAAACCATGTTTTAAAGCGTACAGCCGAACTTCTGGCTTACAGCGGTTCTTCAGAGGTCGAGTTAGGTTCCTGGTCTTTGAAGATCAAACGTGAGAAGTAAGTGAGAGCATCGTGAATTATTTCCTGAGACAACTTCTGGTGTTATACTGAAATTAAGTCATTGAAGGAAGGTGACAGGAGATGTATGAGAACCTTCATATAAGCAATTTCAGGGGGATTCATGAACTCAAGATTGATGGCCTATCCCGGATTAATCTCTTTGTTGGATCGAACAATTCCGGGAAGACGAGCGTTCTCGAGGCAATGTTTCTCCTTTCAGGCGCAGGAAATCCTAGACTTCCGACATCGATCAACTCTTTCAGGTCGTTGAAATTCGTATCTGACAATGTCTGGCGATCGTTCTTCAACAGAATGAATATCACTTCGCCCATAGTAATGGAGGGACTTAAAGACGGAGCCGCTAATAGACTCAGTATTTCTCCGATTACCGATGCAAGTGATCTCGGGGAAGTGGACTCTCATTCTCCGAAAGACTCGGATTCTTCATCTCAAGCTGGAAGCAAATCATCAAGCGAATCCTCGGTATTGGGGCTTGATCTGGTGTATGAGGAGACTGATTTGCAAGTCACACGACATACAAGGTCTCAGGTATTTCAGGAAAAACGTGATGTACGAACAAGGGTTTTGGAGGGCAAATTGGAGCCCAAGAGGGCGTTGTTCACTAATGATCTCACTATTACTTATTCAGAGATTGCCCTGAGACTGGAAAGAATGCTTGTGGATAAGAAAGACAAGTTGTTGGTCGATGTAGCAAGGAAACTGGACGGTTCAGTTAGTGGATTCGTACTGGGGGCCAACGGAACTATATTTGTGGATATAGGACTGAGCAAGATGCTACCGGTTCAGCTGTTAGGAAACGGTATGGTGAAACTACTTGTTGTTAATCTGAATGCTTATGAAGCTCGTAATGGAATCCTATTGATAGATGAGATCGATAATGGGCTTCACCATTCTTCCCTCGATCTCCTCTGGAAGAGCCTAATTAGGTCAGCTATTAACTACGATGTGCAAGTTGCGGCTACCACTCACTCGTATGAATGTATCAAAGCGCTGGTAGATTCTACTGAGGGAGAATCAATGGAAGACATGATTAGAGTCTTTAGAACAGAGACGACAGACGATAAGGTAAAAGTCACGGTGTTTGATAGAGATGCCCTCACTCGTTTCATGGAGAGAGAGTGGGAGGTAAGATAGTGTTTAAGAAACCCGATAGTGTCGTCAGCGACTCACTTTTGATAGTAGAAGGAAAGGACGAGGTGTCTTTTCTTGATGCTTACATTTTCAGACATAAGGGCTTGGAGAAATCCAAGGTACAGATTATCGATGCGGGTGGAAAGTATAGTTTCAGGCAAGACCTGGCGGATCTAAAGGATCTACCAGGCTTCGATTCTGTCAGAAGGATCGCGATTATTAGAGATGCCGACCTTAGCGCCGAAAAAGCCTTTCAGAGCGTTTCGCATGTTTTGCGGAGCGAATCATTACCGGTGCCCGATAGACCAGGCCACTTCGCTACAGATGAATCTGGTATGGTAACAGTAGGGGTATTTGTTACTCCGGATAATAAACGTTCAGGTTGTCTCGAGTCTCTCTTGGTCGACGTTATTAAATCTCGTAACTTACGCGGCTGCGTAGATCAGTTCTTCAAGTGCGCTGACAGATCATTTAGACCTAAACAGTATATGCTAGCCCTTCTATCTTTGATGCAGGAGTACTGCAACTCGATTGGCTTGGCTGCTCAGAAAAGCTACTTTGATTTCAGCATTTTCGATAGATGCGAGATGGGAACGTTCATAGATGCATTTCTCCAGATATAGTTCTTTTTCGTAAGCACAGGGATGACCAATGCCGGCAAAGGATCATGCCGGGACGCAAGGCTGCCTTCGGCAGGAGGCGAGGCCGACTTCGTCGGGAAGTGATACTCGCTGGCGCGAGGAAGTGATGCGCCGAAGAACATCGGCGGAAGTGATGCTGCTGCGCAGGAGGGAAATAAATGCCAGTCACCTTCGATGGCCAGTCTGCTGACGCAGGCCATTTCCGGCTGCGCCGGCTAAACAAAAAAACGAGAAAGAGCTTTGTGGAGAGGTTCGCTGCGCTCACGAGAGAAGAGAGAGAGAAGAAACCAGTCATACTCTCCTTCGCACTACACACCGTAAAGCGGGTTCGCCGCTCTTAAGCGTCCAGCGGAACTTCTGGCGTCCAGCGGGTTCACCGTTCTTAAGCGCACAGCGGTTGCTAAGTGCGAGATCCCGCACAGAACCACTGCGGGATGACTGTCCATGACCATAGGAGCTGGTCAGTTCCTAGCTTCGCGCTTCCTGCTGCTGCGCTTTCAAGATCAGATCCCGTGCAAGTTCATCACGAGATGACCAAAGAGGCGCTTATCAGGGCAGGCTCATTGGGGAACGATACTCTTTCTTCAGGTCATCCTGGCATGCTTCAGGCCAGGATCTCGGTCTTTGAAACAGTTGCAAGTGACAAGATGCAAGTTGAAAGTGACAAGATGCAGGTTGAATAAGAAACAGTTATCCGTTATAGGGTCACCGTTCTCCGAGAAGAGCAGTTGCAAGTTCCAAGGTGCATGTTATAAAAGCAAAAGCTAAAAAACAACTGTTCTTCCAGTACGCGAA
>NZ_DIMV01000043.1:0-5841 GCF_002425715.1 Mesotoga sp. UBA5557 | reverse complement strand
ACCCCCAACCCCGGCCTTTTGCTTTTTCTCACAACTTGCAACTTTGAACCGATCCTTTGCTCTTTCCTACCCCTTAACCCCTACCCCGTTCCTGCTTTCTTCAACGACTTCCTTCCATCTCCTGCAGGCATGCAAGTGTCCGTCCTCTATCTCCTGCAGTTGAGGTTCTTCCTTTTCCCGGCATTCAGCCTTTGCATAAGGACATCTCGGATGGAATCTGCAGCCGGGAGGGATATTGGCGGCTGAGGGGATCTCTCCCTTTATAGGCACTACCTTGGGTTTGTTCACCTTTCCCGCGACCGGTTCACATACGGCAGCAATGAGAGCCCTTGTGTATGGATGAACGGGATTGTCTATAACATCGTCTGGATCTCCTATCTCTATTATCTTTCCAAGGTACATGACAGCTATCCTGTCTGTGAAGTATCTCGCAGTAGAGAGATCGTGTGTTATGTAGAGATAAGTCAGTCCAAGGTCTCTCTGCACTTCCTTCATCATGTGTAGTATCTCCGCCCTGGTGGAAAGGTCTATCATGGATACCGGTTCATCCGCAACGAGAAGCTCGGGATTGAGAAGAAGAGTCCTGGCAGTAGCAGCCCTCTGTCTCTGACCACCGGATAACATGTGGGGATACCTCACAAGGAACTCATCTGGGGGGTTGAGCTTGACTTCCCTCAAAGCCTTCTCTATCATCTTCATTCTCGCGTCTCTGTCTTCTCCGAGTTTGTGTATTATGAGAGGCTCTTCCATGACATCCCTTATCTTGAACCTCGGGTTCATGGAAGCGTATGGATCCTGAAAGATCATCTGTACGTTCCTTCTGTATCTCTTCAGTTCATCTTTCTCTATATGAGTGACATCCTTTCCGTTTAGAAGCATGTTGCCGCCTGTAGGCTCGAGGAGTTTCATAATTAGTTTTCCCGTCGTCGTCTTTCCACAACCGGACTCTCCAACGAGACCGAATATCTCGCCCCTGTTTATTGAGAAGGATATACCGTCAACGGCCTTAACATAATTGTGTTCACCCTTGAAGAACTGGGATATGCTTCTCCTTATGGGGAACCACTTCTGAAGGTCTTTCACTTCAATGATCTTATCTGTCATCTCTTCTCACACCTCCAGCAGGCCACCATGTGTTCCTCTTCAATCTCAATAAGGGGTGGTTCTTCTTCCTTGCACTTATCCATAGCGAGGGTACATCTCGGATGAAATCTGCAGCCCGATGGAGGTTCCAGTAAGTCTGGAGGAGCACCGGGGATGAACGATAATTCACTTACCTTCGCGTGCAGTCTGGGAGTTGCAGCGAGCAAGTTTCTTGTATAGGGATGACAGGGCCCCTGTTCTCCGTATATCTGCTGGTTTGTTCCTATCTCCACTATCTTTCCGGCATACATAACGGCTATTCTGTCGGACACTTCCGCCTCGGTTGCAAGGTCGTGAGTTATGAAGATGAATGAAAGGTCTAGCTTCTCCTTAAGGTCTTTGAGGAGGTTTATTATTTGAGCCTGCACGATAACATCCAGGGCTGTGGTGGGTTCGTCACAGATTATCACCTTCGGTTCTAGAAAGAGAGCGGTAGCGATGGCGATTCTCTGTTTCATGCCACCTGAGAGTTCATGTGGATATCTCTTAACTATATCGCTGGAGAGACCGACCAGGTTGAGATACTTCTCTATCCTCTTTCTCGCCTCGTCTCTCTCCATCTCTCTGTGTTCCTGCAGAGTCTCCATCATCTGTTTTCCGATGGTGTAGACGGGAGTGAGGGTATTCATAGCGCCCTGAAAGACCATGGAGATCTTCTCCCAGCGGATGTTCCTTCTCATTTCATTCTCACGCAGGGGAGTAATGTCTATACCGTCGACCACTATCTTCCCGCCTGCGATCTTACCCGGGGGAGTGGGCATCTTAAGCAGGGCGAAGCCGGTGGTAGTCTTTCCGCAACCGGACTCGCCTACTAGACCGAGAGTCTCACCCTTCTTGAGAAAGAAAGAGATATCGTCTGCGGCCTTCACGACACCTTTGCTCGTGTAGTAGTAAAGCTTGAGGTTATCTACTGTCAATATGTTATCCATAGTCATTACCTCGTCTTCAGTTTCGGGTTAAGTATCTTGTCCATTGCAAACCCTACAAATGCGAATGTCATACCCATGAAGGCTATCGCCAGTCCTGGTGGTATTACCCACCACCACATCCCACTCAGCATAGCTCCGCCGCTGTTGGCTGCCTGGAGTATCTGTCCCCACGTAACAATAGTTGCATCTCCAAGACCCAAAAGGCTTATCGTAGCCTCTACAACGATAGCACCTGGGACATTGAGCGCCATAGAGGCGAAGGCGTAAGGGATAAGCAGAGGCACCATATGCTTGAAGATTATTCTCGTATTAGATGCCCCGAGAGCTCTTGAGGCCTCTATGTAGGTCTCTTCCTTTATCTGGAGTCCCATGCTTCTGACTGTCTTCACCGGTCCTACCCAGTAGAAGATGCACATTATTCCTATCATTACCCATATATTCGGCTTGAAGACTGCGCTCATGACGATGAGAACGGGAAGCATAGGAACGCTTATGAATATCTCGAATATCCTTTGCATGAGAGAGTCCTTCCAGCCTCCGACGTATGCACTTATGACACCATATACGACACCTATGGATACTGAGATGAGGGCAGTGAGCAGTCCGATAAGCATAGCCCATTTCACGCCTGCGATTACTCCGCTCCATATGTCTCTCTTGGAGTTGTCCGTTCCCAGAATGCCGTGCACTCTGCCTGCAATATTTACAAAGGCTCCTTCGATATTTTCGTCGGCCTTCTGCAGCAAAAGGGTTACCTTCAACTTGTATGTTCCCACCAATGGCGAAGGGCTTCTGAATATGCCCGGTTGAGCCTTAGAGAACAGAACATCAGTAGTCTTTATGGTCTGAAGCTGGACTCCTTCTGAGGGGGAATACTTCTTTCCAAAATTCATGGCCGAAGTCTGAGACGATCTGTCTATCGAAACTCTTAGACTCTGAGTAGGGGACACTTCAAGCTGTTTTCTATATAGATCGATCGTCAAACCGTCCGGTCTCTCGATCGCAATAACTACAGTTGGTTTGCCGACTCCCGAGGCATGAAATACGATATCTGAAGGAGCAACTGAAGCAGAATAATCGTATTCGAAGACGTATTCTTGTATTCTCATCGCTCCCGCCATAGTCTCAGAAAACGAGTATTCCTCAATACTCTCGGAAACAGCTCTCTTTTTTGAAGCGAATATATTGATCCATGAAGGCGGAGCGCTAGCCGGTAGGTCCTGCCAATAAGTTATGTCCCTCCACTTCAGATTTGCTTCGGGATAGGGGACGATAACCGGTTCGAAGATCAAGATAAACATGAATATAACAAGAAAGATTACCCCGATTATGCCTGACTTGACCTTTCTGAACTCGCTCCAAAAACCGCCTAATGATCTTCTGAAGTCGCTAATAGTCACTGTTTACCACCTACCTTGATCCTTGGATCAAGCAAGCCATATATAAGATCAAGAATCACAAGACCACAAATATATAGTCCGGTCGTAATAGCCAGGTTTCCCATGAGGACCGGAACATCATTCTGCTGCAAAGCAATCCAGTACAGATTGCCCATTCCAGGCCAGGAGAAAATGCCCTCGAACACTATATTGCCTCCTACAGATGCCAGAAGAGCGAGAAGTGACATCGTTACAATTGGTGGAGCAGATGTTCTCATTGTATGCCCGTACAGAACTCTCCTCTCAGGAATACCTCTTGCTCTTGCTGCCATGATGTAATCATCCTGAAGGACTCCGAGGACTATGTTTCGAGTAAGGAAAGCCCTTCCCCAGAACCCGATGACAACAAGTGTCAGTACCGGAAGAGCTAGATGATAGAGAAGGTCGAAGAAATACGAAATTCCCTCTGGAGGAGGAGTAGAATGTAGACCACCTGAAGGAAAGATCTTCACTCCGTAAGCAAAGAACATTATCATTATCATTCCCAACCACCATGATGGCATGCCAAATACCACCATAGTTCCCACCGAAGTGCTTTTGTCTAGAAACCCGCCTGCTTTCTGTGCCTTTTTCAGTCCTAGAAGCAGGCCCAGGACAATGTCTACCATCATAGCTACCGAAAAGAGAAGAAGTGTCTTTGGGATCGCCTCCGAAACAACACTCCATACGCTCCTGCTGCCATCTGAAGCTCTAATGATTGTAGAATTCCCAAAATTGAATGTCAGCGTGTCCCATGTTCGCCACACTACTCTCTCAGCGACAGGTCTGTTCAGCCGGTATAGAGAGTACAGGTCGTTTCTTCTGTTTGCGACGTAATTTGCAAGCTGGCTCTCGTTGAGACTTGTCATCCTCATAGTTTCGCCTCTGATCTGCTCCTCTATCTGCGCTCTCAGAGTTTGCTCCATTACTGTATTGAATAGAGCAGAAAAGATGAAGATTAGGATTGAATACATCAGAAATCCGTATAAAACTCTCTTGATTGCGTATTTCCAGTACATAAATCACCTCGATTGGCAGACAATTCCTTCTGACTTCCACTGACAAAAGTATTACCGGGACCTCCACCATTTCCAAATAAGCATCAGGAACGATCTCGTATTTCAGTTGCCTATGAACTGAATCACTCCGGGTGAATGTCTTGTGTTTTTGTGAGTGGTGTTAAGGTCTTCTCGGAGCAACTCGAAACAACATGATTAGAAGGAAAATCTCGTCTACAGATTATTTTCCTTTCAAAAGACACATAGTATTGCAAAGCACAGGAAAAGTTAGGATAGTCTTAATGATTCAAAGCAATTATATACTATTGGTTACGTGTTTCGATCTTGTCGCGATATAATCCAGAAAGAAAATCGGGAGGTATCATATGCGGTTGTCTTCATTTAATAAGGAAGCTATGAAGTACTTCAAATGGTTCAATGAACCAAGCAACTGGGAGCTGGATGGTGAGAAACTTGTGATTGATGCGGATTCACAAACGGATTTCTGGCAGAGGACGAGTTATGGGTTTAGAAACGATAACGGGCACTTCTTACATCTTTCTTTGATGGGAGATTTCTCGCTGATAGTTGGAGTGAAGTTTCTGCCGGTCAATCAATATGATCAAGCTGGTGTGATGGTAAGAATCTCTCCTTCTTGTTGGCTCAAGAGCTCGGTTGAATTTGAAGGCTCAGACCCATCAAAACTCGGTGCGGTCGTTACGAACTCGGGTTACTCGGATTGGTCAACTCAGAATGTGCCAGCCGATACGAAGGAGCTTAGGGTTCGTGTTGACAGAAAGGGGCCTGACTATTCGGTTTGCTTCTGGCAAGACGGCTGGATTCAGCTACGTCTGGCGAGACTATTGGAGGATGATGGCAAGATCCCGGTCATGGTTGGACCATATTGCTGTAGCCCGAGAGGTAGCGGATACAGAGTAGTTTTCGATGAAATCGACTTGCGTTCTGAATGAACATCGAAATCTCCTCTTTTAGCGCTGCTAGTTTTGCATCTTGCGGGTTTTAGTTTGAGCCGACATCGTGGTCTTCATCACCAGGCTTAAGCAGGTGTTCCGTCTTTTCGGCGATTTGTGCCCTGATTGTAAATGTTTCTGCAGACGAGGCTTCCGGATTTTTCCCTCCGTAGGCAAACTCAATCAGGACTTCCCCCGGGCCGGTGGGCTTCAAATGAAATATCGTATATCGGACGTCCATATACTCTTCTGCATAGGGACCGCTGATTACCTCAAATCCGGGACAAGAAGAGATCTGCCAATCGGAATTCTCATCGCTGCTTTTTTTTAGCTTAACAAACACGCTTTGCTGTATACCAATCTCAATTGTTCTGCCATTGTC
>NZ_DIMV01000038.1:0-28663 GCF_002425715.1 Mesotoga sp. UBA5557 | reverse complement strand
TCTGATGTTTTACTCCAGCATCACTTCCACGTGCCAACGAGCTTCGCTTCCCGACGAAGTCGGCATCACTTCTGCTTGTCCTCTCTTCTCGGTCGGAGAACGGTGGACCGTTGACGGTCAACTATGAACCTTGCACTCTCGAAGCCAAGCTCTCGACAACGCTCTTTCTCGGCTGATCTTCACGAAGGACGGTCATGTTCTTGGACGGCGGAAGACGGCTCTTCACAGCGTTGAACGGATCTTTACGGCGAACTCTCTATCAATAAGACATCTCCAGAATCTTCTTCAAGTCTTCGGTCTTCAGGTCTCCTGGAGTCACCTCAACCAATCCGCCCATTGTTCTCATTGCGTCTTCAGCTAATCTGCCAAGCATAGATCTCTCGACTCCAAGCTCCTTAAGAGTGATATCGATTTCTACACTTTTCTGAAGCCTATGAATGAGTTCTATTGACATTTCAGAGAGCCTGTTGATATCTATCACGCTTTCTGGAGCTCCCATTATCTGAGCCACTCGCGCCAGTCTCTCTTTTGTATGAGGCCTGATGTAATCAAAGAAGGCAGGTCCTGTAGCACAAAGCCCCGCACCGTGTGTAACATCGTAATGAGCACTTATTGGGTGTTCTAATGAATGGTTTGCAATACAGCCCGATAGTGTTTCACAAATGCCGGCGGCAGTACTCGCCCAGGCAAGAGCAGTCCTGGCTTCAATATTATTCCCATCCGTGTATGCTATTGGTAAATAGTGATTTATAAGCGCCATTGCTTCCATCGCGAGAAGATCAGATGTCGGTTGATGATTTGTATTTATGTACGACTCAATTGCATGATAGAAGGCATCCATGCCGGTAGCTGCCGTCTGATAGGGAGGCAAGGTCTTCATAACCTCAGGATCCACAACGGAAATGACAGGAAAAGTCTGGTCGAATCCAACGCCTATCTTCTCGTTGGTTTCACTGTTCGTCACAACCGCAAAGGGGTCAGACTCGGTTCCTGTTCCGTGAGTTGTTGGAATGGCGATGATAGGGAGCGCAGCTTTCGGAACTCTTCCTCCTCCAGATCCGGTGTACTCCCAACATCGGCCACCATCTTTGGCCACCACTGCAATGAGCTTTGCCGAATCTATTGGGCTGCCTCCGCCAAGACCTATGACCATATCGCATTTTTCTCTGTTGGCAATTTCGGCGCCTTTGTCGACCGTTGATGATAGTGGGTTAGGTACTATATCATCAAACACAACACTTTCGATTCCACTTTTCTCCAAGATCGAGATCACTTCATCAAGAAGACCTGTTTTCTTCGTACTACTTCTTCCTGTTACTATCATTGCCTTCTTGCCCAGATTTCTGGCTAGTTTGCCTACCTTATTCACCGTACCCACACCAAAGACAATCCTTGTCGGCAGAAAATACTCAAAGTTCATCGTTTTGTCCATTTCTTCGACCTCCCAATTTGCTACTTCATGATTTGACGGTAATAGTCTTACACTGTTATATAAGAGACTCAAAGGTTTCTCCGGCTCGAAGCTCACAGACTTTGGCAGAAAACCTTCGCTCAATTGCCTTTATAACTTCATCCCCTGTACAGTGCCCAATGTGGAATTTCTCAATCTTAAATCCCTCTAAATAGTTGAAAATCCCATCAAGCTCCTCCTTTGTTTTGTGAAGCAAATGTAGGCCCCCAACCACAGCCTTCACCTCTCCATACTCAGAGGCTTGCTTGATTATGTTTCCAATACCCCTGTGAGAACAACCGGTTATTACCGTTACAATACCGCTCTCGACAAGAGCAAGAGAAAGCTCATCACCGAAGAAATCGCGAGTTTGCTTTCTGCCATCAACCTTGTTATGTTTCTCCTCAGGCCTCTCATCTGTGGCAAAAGGCGCTGCGGTCATTACATAGAGATCCTTTTCAATCTCCTTCGAAGAGCATACATTTTCTACTGACGCCCCAAGCTCTTCGAATTCTGCTCTATTAATTTTGGGACTTGACTCCACTTTACCGCTATACTTCGGCTCAAAACCACCTTCACCAATCAGTACTCTCTTTCCTCCAGACTCACGAAGTACGCTCTCTAAACCTCCAAGATGGTCGTAGTGACCGTGGCTGATGATAATCATTTCGATCTCAGACAAATCTATACCAAGTTTCGCTGCATTCTTAACAGCAACGTCTGTAGATCCGGTATCGAACAAGTACTTTTTTTTGCTTGATTCAATGTAAAAAGAGATACCGTGTTCAGACTCAAACCCTTTAAGAGCTTTGTCGTTGCACAAAACAGTTATCTTCATGTCATTTCTCCCTTCGCCGCCAAGCTCTCTACTCAATTCCCACTGTACAACAAGCCTCACCAACTATTCGGATCATATATCTATCTTTCTCAACTCCACCTGCAATCGACCAAGTTTGTACTATTGCGCATCTGATAGTCGTATCTTTCAAGATTCCTTTCCAATAAACCTCTTCAAAGAAGCTGACAACAAGAATTCCAAGAATAGTGCAACTACGATTACCGGTCCGGGAGGCATATCAAGCGCATAAGAAACGAATATGCCTATTATGCTAGCTACCACTGCCAGGCTCACAGAGAAAACGATCATACTTCTGAATGAGCGAGCGATAAGCTTCGCGGCCACTGCCGGAATGACCAGAAATGCCGTAACCAGTATAATTCCTGCAATCTTGACTGAGCTTACAACACTCAAGCTGATTCCTACTAGGACTGCATAGTGAATGGCCCCAACAGGCACACCGTAATGCTTCGCCATTCCCTCGTCATACGAGTAATATAGAAGCTCTCTGTAGAATATCGTGAAGAAGGCCATAGCGACAAGGTTAGCTGCGATAAGCAGCCAAACGTCTTCAGAAGTAACCATCAGGATGTTCCCGAAGAACAGGCCCATCACATCCGGTGTGTATCCTCTTACAAATGAAAGCGCGATTACTCCCAGAGACATCGAAAGAGGAAGGAGCATTCCGATTACGCTGCTTTCGGACAACTTGTTCCTCCTGGTAAAGTAGCTTACGGCAATTGCAAAGACAACGGCGGTAATTGCCGCCATAAGCAAATAATCCGTTCCGAGAAGTAGGCCGAAAGCAATTCCTCCAAATGTCGCATGAGCTGCACCATCTCCAATGAACTCTATCCTTCTTAGCACAACCACACTCGAGAACACTCCAGTTAGTGAACTTACGAGAATGGCGGCCACTAATGCGTTTCTCAGGAAACCGTAGCTTATGATGTCCTTCACAAAATCCTGAATCATAAGTGGTGCTCCCTTTCGAAGTGATCTCTCGATCTTATGAAAAGGTCGAGGTCGCCAGAAAAAGCTGATTGCAGTTCTTCTGGTCGTATCTTGTCAGCAGATGTGTGGCAATGAAGGGTCTTGTTAATACACATCACAGTATCACAAGCTTCAAAAACCATTCCAATATCATGGCTCACCATAAGTATTCCCATGTTTTTATCGTTCTTTAGTGACTCAAGCAACCTGTAAAAGGAGGCTTTTCCCATTTCGTCCACACCGGCTTCAGGCTCGTCCAGTATCAACAACTCCGGTTCTGATGCCAATGCCCTCGCAAGCATCAGCCGTTGATACTCGCCGCCGGAGAGTGTACCGGCTCTCCTTTCCTTCAGATCATATATACCTACCCTTTCTAGAAGATCCTCAACTTTCTTCCAATCGCACTTTCTCAGGGGTTTCAGGATTCCGCGCTCTCCATAGAGACCCATCGCGGCCACTTCCTTAACTCTTATTGGGAAGTCTCGCTTTCTTTCGGGGCTCTGAGACAAGTATCCAATTTTCGCTGAAACAGACACCTTCCCCGAATAGTCGCTCAGATCACCAACGATCGCTTTAATTAGCGTTGTCTTTCCGGCACCGTTTGGACCAATTATTCCTACGAATTCTCTTCTGGACACTTCGAAAGACACGTCCCTCAGGATCCAGTGGCTGCCGATCTTGTAGCTCAAGCTCTCTACTCTTAGGATTCTACTCTCCATCAAAGACCCTCTTGATCTCTCCGAGATTCCACTGCAACAGCTCGATGATGCCGCTCATTGAAATTCCAAGACTGTCAAGCTCCCCATGTCTTACAGATGTCTCGGCCGTCAGAATATCTATGGCTCTCTTAGAGTGCTGGTACTCCGCAAAGATACCAACAACTTCCTCGCCCCTCACAAAATCGACAAGTTTCTTTATCTCGCCTATTGTAGGCTCATCTCCTATCCCTTCTAGAACCGGTTCGAGTCTCAATCCATATCTTCTGAAGAAATAGGTAAAGCTGGGGTGTGCAACAATGACTACGCTTCCACGAAACTTCTCAAGGTATGAATTTGCCTCTTCATCGAACTCCTGCAGATCATCAATAAGCTGCGCAGCATTCGCTGAAAAGTACCCAGATTTCTCTGGTGCGATTTCTGAGAGCGCTTCAACTAGAAAGGGTATAACGTAATCAGTAAGAATCACTGGATCAAGCCAAATGTGAGGATTCACGTGATGGTCATGTTCGTGTTCTTCGTTCTGCTCTTCTTTCTCCATGATAAGCTCCTTGGGCAAGAGATTCCCAATGTACACAACCGTCTTGCCTCGGGAGGCGAGATCGTCCAGATGTCTTTCCAGGAAAATCTCAAGATCTAGGCCGTTTGCTATTACCAGGTCCGCTCCATCCAGTCTTCTTATGTCAGAGATCTTTGGAGAGAAAATGTGGGGGTTCTGACCCGGCCCTATAAGAAGATCTACCTGAGCATTTTGACCCACGATTTCCTTTACAATCAAATAGTAGGGATTAATCGTTGCAACTATCCTGAGCGAAAAAACTGTACCCGAAAGTAATGTAATCAGCAGAAAAGGAATCAATATTACTCTTCTTGTCATACTCTGCCCTCCTCAACATCGGAGACGATCTTTCTCCTGCAATCCCCGCAGATTCCAATGAAGTAAAACACATGGTTAGTAATCGTAAAATCTCGGTTTTCCGCAACTCTCTTTGCAAAAGAATCGACAAAGCACTCATAGAAAGGCTTAGTTTTGTGGCATTTCTTGCAGTGCAGAAAATGAACTGGCTCCCTCTGACTGCTGAAATAGAATCTAGTCTCGCACTCGAATGATATCGAGCGGATAAGACCCTCGTCCTCAAGAAAGGAAAGACCTCTATAAACGCTTGAGAGATTAGGTTTTTCATCAAGCATTTCATGAATTGAATCAGCGCTCAACGGCAATTCAGATTTATCTATGATCTCCAGAACTTCTCTTCTGAGTGATGTCATTCTCTTCAAAGGGCACCTCCTATAGGCAAACAATTCGCGCAAATCATTTGCACTACATTTTCGCACATTTCTCACTTCCTGTCAATTCTTGGTTTGCAGCATTTTCTTGTGAAGAGCTTCAGAAAGCCCCCAATGGTAAAAGAGGAAGAGTCTTTGCAAGCTGAGCTACTCCTATGATCTCTATTCCCGGGTCTCTGATCAGCATCAAAGCCTTACCAGAAGTATCCTGCCAGACTTCTCCATAGACTCTGATCCTCTTTCTATAGAGCACCTGCAGATCTGCCTGATCGAGCGCGAAAAGCGATGCCTCCTCTGACCTGATTCGAACCACAATGTCATCGCCCACTAAGGTGAGACCGTTTACCGACGTTACTTCGAATTCCACCCAGATCACTCTTCCCAAAAAACCCCCTGACTGGTAAGAATAGAGATTTCCTCTCACAATTGAAGCATCAAATACAGGAGACTGATCATAGAAAGTGAAGATCCCCCTTCTACTCCTGAAAGCTTCTCTGTAAGCATTCCTTATCTCAGATGAATAATGGGACGTGTCCTCATAGGTAAGAGGTCTGGCCAAACCTTGCCTAACTATATCAGAATTTATCAAGGTACCTTCCGAGTCAAAAAGATACGCAAGGTGTCTGCCGTATGTATCCTTTCCATGAAGCTCAAGGGTAACTTTTCCACTCTCGCGTGTTATCATTTCCAGATAATCTTTCGCTTCATCGGCAAACTGGCCCGCTGGTTTGCTGCCTGATCTAGTTTCCGGCGCATCTATTCCTATAAGCCTTACAGTGCCGTTTAGCGCCTTCACCGTAACGGAATCACCATCAATTACCGAGGTAACCGTAGTGACAAGTCTTGAGCGGTCGCATGCCTGCAGGAGAAGGAGTGCAATCAACAACAGGGAAGCCATGGCTAACGCAGCTCTTTTCTTCAATATCCGCTCCTCCTTTCCAATATTAAGACATCAGTACCATTATACCGACAAGTGCGGAGATCTCTCGCCTGCATCTGTTTCATGATTAAGCTTTCTGAACAGATACCTTATTCCTACTAACAGAGGTTACAATATGACTGAGGCTACGATAAGTACGTGCAGTACAAAGGTGGTGTGATAATGAGACTGGATAATCTCTCTGAGAATATTCCGGATCTTTTTCTCGAAGCTCTAATGGGAATTGAAGATGGAATAGCGATTATCGATGAACACTCAAATACGGTATTTGCAAACAACGCTGCGTCTATCATGATAGAAGACATCAAAGAAGAGATCTCGAAGAAGATAAGAGAAGTTAAGCACTCAAGCGAGGACTCGTTGGAGTTTCATCACATTAGACGTGCTGGAAGGTGGTTAAGGTATTATGTAAAGAGACTGTCGGTGTCGGAGAGAGTCTTCTTTCTCTTCGTGGTTGAAGATATCTCCGACCTGAAGCTGGCCGAACAAACTATCTCCCAACTGGCTCACTTCGACGGCGAAACCGGTCTTCCAAATTACGTGCTTTTCAGAGATAGAGTTAACATGGCGTTATTCAGGAGCAGAAGAAATAACTCCTCCTCTATGGTCGCTGCCTTCGAGTTTGTGAGCAAAGGAGGGGTATCGAGTATCGAAGAATCAACGATAATCGATATGGCACACTCGCTGGTGAGAGGGATTAGAAAGAATGACACGCTCTGCAGATTCTCAAGAAGAGAGTTTCTACTTCTAGCTGAAGATCTGAAGGATTACAGAAATGCCAGCACAATACTTCGAAAGGCCCTCAACGCATTCAAAATCTGGCAAGAAAACTGTGGCGAGTTCTCTATGGAACTAAGAGCGGGATTTGTATTGCTCCCGAGAGATGGTGTTGATGCCGAGCAGCTTGTCAATAAGGCCTTCGCTTCAATTCACAGTTCAGAGGCAAGAAAATGAAGACCTTGCTCATCATGACCTCGCTGATCTCAATACTGCTGATCGCGCCTTTTTTAATACCGGTGAGCGATCTTGAAAATACTGTGGTCCCAAGGCTTCTAGCCGATGAAGACAGTATGTTCGTCACGATCAATAATGCAGACATCCACTACAAAGCAAAAGGAGAAGGCAAACCCCTTTTAATGCTGCTACATGGATTCGGAGCAAGCACTTTCTCATGGAGAGAAGTGATCGGTCCTCTCTCTGAAGAGTTCTCTGTTATTGCTTTCGACAGACCTGGATTTGGCCTGACCTCAAGACCACTTGGCGAGGATATCAGTTCTTTCAACCCATACTCTTTGGAAGGACAGGTTGAGTTAACAGTATCGCTTATGGAATATTTGGGATTCGAAGAGGCAGTGCTCGTTGGTCACTCGGCCGGAGGGCTTACAGCTCTTGAAGTCGCGGCTCAACACCCAGAAAAAGTGCTTGGCCTTGTCCTGGTTGACGCGGCGATCTACACAGAAGACACAGACAGTTTCTTGTTCAAGATACTTACGAGCACTCCTCAGGGAAGGCATTTGGGGCCGCTTATCTCGAGAACACTCTTGAGAAACTCAGACAGTATCCTGGAAATGGCGTGGTATGATCCGGAAAGACTGACTGATGAAATACGTGAAGGTTACAGAAAGCCGCTTAAGGCATCAAACTGGGACAGGGCTCTCTGGGAACTTACACTCGCAAGAAGACCTTATGACTCCTCAAAGGTACAGAGCGTAAGAATCCCATCTCTAGTCATTACTGGCGACTCTGACAGAATTGTCCCTGTGCAGGACTCAATTAGACTGGCCGAAGAGTTGCATTCTGCCGAGCTCTTCATCCTTCCCGAAACCGGCCATCTCCCACAAGAGGAAAGTCCAGCTCTTTTTCTGGAGATTGTCATTCCCTTTGTCAGATCGCTGATTGAAAAAGACTAGATTATCGGGAACCAGATAAACTCAGGAGCAAGTAGATGCAGAAAGAACGAGAGCCATGTGACGATCATCAGAGCTCTGTGCGATGGCCTCCACTTATTCTTCATAGCAGGAACGTACTTGCCCAGAAGGTAGACTACGAACTGGGCCAAGACGCTTAAGAAGACCAGGCTTCCGCTGTAGAGAATGAAGCCGCCGGTTGCCAGGTATCCGTGTAATAAAGCGGAAAGCATAAGCACAGAGCCAGTCCAAGGGTGAACAATAGCAAGAAATCGAACCTGCTTCACGAAGGCCGCTCTCGGAGGGTTTTCAAGTTTTGAAGAGCGTTTTAGGGTTGACCGCCTAAGAATAAACAGTGATGTATTAAAGAGCAGTAAAATAAAGTTGAACCATCCGAGAAACCTCATAGTATCAAGCAACGAAGACACCTCCTACATCAATCAACACTACAAGATACCAGCGTGATATAGAAACCGGCACTATATGACACTCACTGTTTTTCGGTAATCATACTCTTGGCATGTTTCTTTACTAACAGTTCATTATGGTCTAATGAGTGTAGCTCCGAAAATGTATTAGGGAGAGGTGCACTATGTACTATTCTAAGGAAAGCGCTAGAGGTAAGTTTCTTCGGTCCATCGGTGAAATGTACCCATACACAATCAAAAAAAGGAAGAGAATCGACTCCTGGTCCTTCAATTCAAGAAGAGTCTCCCCGGAGTTCAAGTGGTCTCCCGATAGCTTTCCGGTATATTTTTCAAGGGAGATCGAACTCCCGCCAATTGATGCTGATGAGCAGCTCATTCTCAGAAACTGGTTTGGTGGAGAATCACTAGTGAGAATCAATGGAATTACCTATGGAGAGATCAATACACATCACAGAGAGCTCGATCTTTCCGTTTTTGCCGGCGAAGTGGTCCTTTATGAAGCGGATGTTGTTCCCAAGGGGCTCTTTGGAAGCAGTATCAAAGAACCTGTGTTCTCAGAGTCCGATCTACTTATTGTTGATTCAGATATCAAGCGAATTATAGGGAAGCTTAGAAATCTGATAGAGCTTTTCACCTATACTGATGATGAAGTTCTCGCTAGTAGTCTCTACAGAATTCTGTCGGATAACTTAGCCGGAATAAGAATCCCGAGAGATTCATCCGGCTACTGGAAGGCAGTTCTAGATGATCCGGAGATCTCTGGCGAGGTATCGGCGGTATGGCTGCCTGAGGAATTCACTAGATCTGAAGGTCAACGACTTAGTGAAGAAGATCACAACACATTCACTGAAGCAGAGAGAACTGTTGAAGAAGAACTTGCAAATCTCAAGAGACGCTTCCCTAGTCGGCTTACAATGACGCTTTCTGGTCATGCACACATTGACTACGCGTGGTTATGGCCGCTAGAGGAGACTAGAAGAAAGATACTCAGGACTTTTTCCAATTCTGTGAGGCTTGCAAAAAAGTATCCCGAGTACATTTTCTCACAGTCTTCCGCTGCTATGTACAGAGATGTAATGGAAAGAGACCCCGGTCTATTCAAGGAAATACAGCTCCTTGTGAAAGAAGGTCGCTGGGAGTTGCTGGGTGGAATGTGGGTAGAGAGTGACACCAACCTGCTGAACGGCGAATCTTTGGTAAGGCAGTTTCTCTACGGTCAAAGATTCTTCATGGAGCATTTTGGAAGAAAGTGCAGCACTGTATGGCTTCCAGATGTCTTCGGATTCTCCTGGATTCTGCCTCAGATTATCCGGAAGGCAGGTATGGACTCTTTTTTCACAACGAAAATGACCTGGAACGAGAAGAATAGCCTCCCCCACGATCTATTTGTGTGGAGAGGAATAGATGGTTCTGAGGTGATTTACCACAGCTTCAAGAATCCATCCAATGGATACAACGGTCTTCTGGAACCAAAAGACATCCTGACAACTGCAAAGAACTTCAAAGACCAAGATTTGTTCCCAGAAACCGTCTTTTCATTTGGCTATGGTGATGGAGGCGGGGGACCTACAGATGAGATGATCGAAAACTACAGGTTTCTCAAGGATCTGCCTGGAATGCCCGAACTGGTGATGAGAAGCTTTGAGAGTTACTTTAAGCGGGCAGAAGAGGTCTCTCGCTCGTTTCACGTACATGACGGCGAATTGTATCTTGAGCTTCACCGTGGCACTTACACCTCTCAGGGAAGAATCAAAATGGCTCACAAAGAGTGTGAAGATTTGCTAAGACTTGCGGAGATGCTTGGCGCAATCTCAGGCTATAAGCCCGGGGAGATCGAATTACTATGGAGGATCCTCCTTCAGAATGAGTTCCATGATATTCTGCCTGGTTCATCAATAAAGGAGGTATATGAGGACGCATTGAACGAACTGGATGAAGTCCATTCAGCCACATCGTCAATGGTTCAGGCCTCTTTTGATCGATTGACGGACGAAGACAATATGAAACTGACAGTCTTCAATCCGAGTTCTTTCTGCAGGAAACTTGAATTCACTGCACAGGGTTCGAAAGAGCCGTTTTGCCCTACGGGTGAATTCTCTTGCCAGTTGTTGGATAACGGTGATACTTTGTTCTTATCAGAGCTGGAAATTCCTCCCACCGGCTTCGTAACAATAGAGTTCTCTAATAAAGAGATCGTGAACCCGCACACAGAATATCACGACTCAAAGCTGATGGAAAACGAATATCTCACTGTTGAAGTAGATCCAGAAGGAATAAGTGTTTATGACAAAGAACACTTAAGAGACGTATTCGATGGAAAAGCCTCAATAGCGATTTTCAAAGACATTCCCTCTTACTGGGACGCATGGGACATCGAAAGAGATTATCGTAACACCGCAGAGAGCCTGAAGCCTTCGGTGATTAAGAAAACTGAATTCGGCCCAATAAGAGAGACAATCAGATGCGTCTTTCAGGCGGGGAAGACAAGGATAATCCAAGACATTTCTCTTTACAGAAACTCAAGACGTGTCGAGGTAAAGAACACAGTTGACTGGCATATGAGAAGAACAATGCTCAGAGCCTTGTTCCCCTTGAAAGTCCTCACAAGACAGGCAAGATATGACCTTTCATGCGGGTTCATTACACGACCCACAACAGAAAACGATGTAATAGAACAGGCGGCTTTTGAGGTCCCCGGTCATAGATGGGTAGATCTATCAGAATACGATTACGGTATATCGATATTGAACGACGGGAAGTATGGTTACGGAGTAAGAGGATGCAATGTGTCCCTTAACTTGCTTAGATCTCCAGTATTTCCCGACTTCACAGCAGACGAAGGGCGTCACGAATTCACATACGCTGTTTTTCCTCATGAAAGTTGCGATCTGCTCAAGACAGTTCAAGAGGCAGAATTACTTAATACAAGACTACTTACGAGTAAGGGGTCTTTCAGGGCGAATTCACCGATCTTCGAAGTGAAGGCGTCGACTTTAAGGATTATGGCCTTCAAGATCGCCGAGAATGGGAAGGGTAGAATACTCAGGGTATGTGAGCTGTTAGGATCAAGAGGCACAGCTGTGATTAGGAGCACTCTGGATTTTGAAAGGGCCTATCTCACAAATCTTCTCGAGGAAAGGATAGAAGAGCTGGATGTTTCTCATAGCACCTTCTCTCTGAACTACGAACCTTTCGGGATCTATACGATCCTGCTGGAATAGTGGTTTTCCGTAAATACTAAGAGTTCCCCGCAGTTCTTTTCAGAAGCCAGGCCATATTCTGACCAAGAGTTCTCATAGTTCTTATACCCTCTCTGTCGCCTTGAAAATCTCCCTTCTTCCAGGCAATTGAGAGATTCCAATATGAAGATCCAGGTACTATCATCTGAGAGATAAGGAAGAGGTGATTAATTGAATCGAAAGCATGTACCGAGCCTCCTCTTCGAACGGCTATGACAGCGGCTCCCACTTTCCGCTTAAGCATTGCATCATTAGCAAGAGCAACCATTCCCACTCTGTCGATTAGAGCCTTCACTTCAGGAGACACATCGGCAAAGTAAGTCGGAGAACCTATGATGATACCGTCGGCTTCAAGCATCTTCTCGATGCAACCATTGACGTAATCGCCGTCTATTATGCATCTCCTATCCTTCGTCTTGAAGCAGACATTGCAGGCAGTGCAACCTCTTACGGAATTCCCACCTATCTGAACCGCTTCGGTATCGATTCCTTCTTCGCGCAGTACACCTAGGACTTCTTCAATCATCTTTGACGTATTCCCGTCCCGGCGAGGACTTCCGTTGAAAGCCACAACCTTCATATCAAACCTCCCAAACCCATGAAAAATGGAGGGATTCAACCCTCCACAAATCTAACATCTGAGAGCCCTCTTATTCAACCCTTAATTAGTCTCTTGGCTTCATCAATAGAGGGGATCTTGCCTGACAAAACGATTTTTCCGTCAATTGCTACGGCCGGTGTCGAAACAATTCCCTTCTCCATTATTGCCATCATGTCCGTTACCTTATCAACTTCTGCATCTGAACCTAGCTCTTCGACAGCCTTTTTCATGATCTTCTCAGTTTGCTTGCATCTCGGACAGCCTGAACCAAAGATTTCGATCTTCACTATACGACCTCCTTAATCCTAAAATAGATTTCCATATATGAATCCCCAAAACGTAGAGAAGACAACTACTAATCCAAAGTAAGTGAAAGCTCTCTTCTTTCCAAGAAGGCGGGTGATAACAATCATGCTGGGCAAACTAAGTGAGTTGCCAGCCATGAAAAGCGCCAGTGCAGGACCCTTACCCATTCCTAGAGACATGAGCGACTGGACGATAGGCACTTCAGTCAGAGTCGCAAAATACATGAATGCTCCAAAGACAGATGCGAAGAGAGTTGAGCCGAGTCTGTTACCTCCGAGAAGCGATTCTACGAAGCTTTGCGGAAGCGCACTGGAAATGATTCCTGCCGCAAAAACCCCAAAGAAGAGGTAAGGAAGAATCTTCTTTGCAAAGTCCCATGTTTCACCTATCCACTGATTTCTCAGTTCTCCCTTGAAACGTATAGCCATCACAAAAACTGCAATAGCGGAGATAATCAGTATTGATGCCTTAACAATCGGATTGATAGCCAGCCCGCCAACAATTAGGAAAGTCATTTGCAGACCCAGAAAAGCAATCGCTTCGGGCCAGGAAATCTGATCATCCGATTCCTGAGTCGCAAAACCTCCCGATCCCTTCTCTCTGAAGATGCTCTGCATAGTTAATCCAATGACAATCGCTGAAGTCGAGGCCCCAACGATTCTCACAAGTGCTATCTCCCAGCCGATCGCGCTTCCAGTAAGAAAGATCGCAGCAACGTTTATCGCCGGACCGCTGAAGAGAAAGGCAACTGCCGGTCCTAGACCAGCGCCCCGTTTGTAGATACCACCGAAAAGAGGAAGAATCGTACACGAGCAAACTGCCAGAATTCCACCAGAAACGGCGGCGATTGGGTATGAAATGATCTTTCGGGCGTCGGGACCCAGTAGTTTTAATATTGCGTCTTTCCGTATAAATACAGTGATAGTTCCCGCTATGAAAAAGGCAGGTACAAGACAGAGAAGTACGTGTTCTCTTGCATATGAACCAAGCATTGTAAATCCGCTGATTATCGCATCCTGCACATATTGGCTTCCAAAAGGCAGAAAATAGAAAACCAGAAAACCAGTTGCCAGCAATCCGAACTTCGTAACCTCTTTCTTCAAATCTTTCTCCATCTCAAAAATGCCTCCTATTCACTAAGGCCGGTACACTGTGCATATATCGCTTCAATACTTTCCTTTCCGGTTATTATTTCGAGTATTACCGCCATAAGAAGTATTCCCGGAATGTTTATCACCAGTCTGAGCAGAGCGAACCCTGCTCCCATTGATCCCATCTCGAACATAAACATCGGAATCTTAGTTGTTGACCATGCTCCGATGAAGATCAGCACATTCGAAAACTTCACTCCTTTCTTCATGAAGACCGCTGCTATTGGAAAGGCTCCATATAAAGGCCCCGCCGCAGCCGCTCCAAGAAGAAAGGAAAGTACTATTCCCTTAATACCTGATTCTTCTCCCAGATGTCAGATAATCCTTTCTCTCGGAATCCATACATCGAGAAGGCCCAATAGGATAAATATCGGAGGAATAACAGACAACATCTCCAGAAAACTCGATCCAGTAATGCTCAAAGCGCTTCGCCCGAGCTGATTGTCGGCGGCAAATACAACAGAAACGACAGCTGCCATTACTAGTGGAAAGACATACCTTTTCGCCTTCATCCCAAAATCATTCCCATAAGACCTGCCACTATAAACGAGAATCCAAATGCCATCACATTTCTAATAATCGTCAGTCTGCTCCCGAAATACTTCTTCTCCACTGGAAAAGTTGCAACTCCAACCATCATGAGAGTGGAGATGAAAAGAGCTATCTGAGTTATCCCGGCACCGTTATCTACCAAGATGGCCGCCGTAGGAAAAGCGACAAAACCGGGAATCAGCGTGATAGACCCCACTATTGAAGCTATCATCAACCCCCAAACTCCCGAACTTTCTCCCAGCAGCTGCGAGATTGTCTCGGGATTCAAAAGCGCAATGAGTAGCCCAACAAAAAGCATAATTGCTATAAGTTCAGGAAGGATTCGCTCAAATGATGTCCAAGCCTTCTTGAGAGCCAACAATGTCTTCTTGCGGCTCTTAATGAGAGAAACCAAAAGAAGCAATCCAGTAACTGCATATATGATAACGCTGTACATGGGTCGCTACTCCGTTTCTTCCGAAGACTCATCAGTAATAGAGTGAGCAAGCTTAATAATCTCCAGGACCCTACTGTCTGCTATGCTGAGCTCCTTTCTCGTACCATTCCTTTTCTCAACAATAAGCTTCGCATCGACTAAGGCCTTGACATGTCTCGAGAGAGTTGTTTTGTCTATGGGGAACAAGTCGTCGAACTCGCAGACGCACAGAGTACCTTCTGAAAGACGCTCCAGTATTTTCAAACGCCACCTGCAACCTAGTGCCTTGAAAAGCATTACTGTCTTCTTGTTCATCGAGACACCTCCTGTCAAGATACACTCATAGAATAACCGATATTGCATTGTTGTGCAACAATGAAACTTAACGTTCCGAAAAAGCTCGGAAAACAATCGGCGAGTATCATATTCATATATTCGAATGTGAGAATATTGGAGGCAGTATATTGGAACAGAAACTTGACCTTTTCAGCAAGTACCTTACAGTGTGGGTGGGGTAGCTATGTTTCTAGGGGCCATACTGGGTAACATTCTTCCCGGTCTATCAAATTCCCTTGGGAACTGGCAAACCGCAAATGTGTCAATTCCTGTGGCAGTAGTCCTGCTCTTCATGATTACCCAATAATGCTAAAAATCGAGTTCAAAGAAATAGTCTATGTGCAGAAGAACTCTAAGCCTCTTCTGGTTACATTGATAGTCAACTAGGCGATAAAGATTCTCTTCTCTCCCTTTATTCCTGAAAGACTTGCCAATGAGTATGTTGCAGGGATGGTATTGCTTGACTGGCTCCGTGTACTGCCTATACACACTCTCTTATTCCGTGGCTGCTTCTTCTCTTTATCCCAGTAAGATATTCCCTCATAAACGCAGGTAACCCCTGTATCCTTATTTCTTACATGAATACGATGAGCCATGCATTCTCTCCTCTCAATAGGTATACACTTATCCCTAATAAATGCACGAAATGCAAGCCCACAAGATACTGTAACGAAGATGCTCTGTTGCCTTCGAAGAAACCTAGTTACAAAACAAGCGGGATGTCAGGTTGTTATAGGTGCTGTGCTTGTTTCAAGCTTGACGGCGGCTCCCGGTCTGTCTAGATTCCTCCAGAAATACATGGGAAAGTTAGTCGGTCCGATAATGATCATCCTTGGTATGTTTCTACTTGAACTGCTGAGTTTCAGAAACAGGGGAAGAAATCTGGATACAAAATCACAAGAAAAGATCAAGAGCAAAGGCCTGCTCGGTGCCCTGATCCTCGGCTCTCTGTTCGCCCTTACCTTCTGCCCTGTATCGGCTGCATTGTTCTTTGGAAGTGTAATTCCACTGGCCGCCAATGAACAGTCCAGACTACTAATCCCTGCAATCTATGGTATCGGCACAGGCTTACCTGTTGTGGTAGTCTCAGTTGGAATTGCCATAAGCACCAAAATGGTTGCGAAGATGTTCAGCCGAATCACCTGATTCGAGTACTGGGCGCGAGCAGTTACAGGAGAAGTTTTCACAGTCCTGGGAATCTACCTGAGCAATACAAGGATTTTCTTGTGAAACGCTTCACAAACAGTGGTCGAAAAATTCGTTCAAGTCAAAACTGCTATAATCTCACTCCAAACCTTGAAAGGATAAGCAAAAAGAAGGCATAGCCCGCCATCATGATTCCACTGGATAAAGCAAGCGCTACGTAGAAATTGATGCCTCTTCTAAGAAACAACGGCATAGCAACAAAGAAAATCAGAGAAGGAAGAACAAATAAGAGAATACCGATGGAAAGTTCTGCAACTTTACTTGGATTTTTTGTATCGTTGTAGAGCCAGAATAGCGCCAGCATTGAAGTAAGGGGTAAAGAAGCTATAAGTCCTCCAATGTATCCGGACTTCTTGCTAACTTCAGAAACAAGAGCGATTATTATCGATGACACAAGGATTTTGACGATGTATCTCAACAAACTTGTTCACCTCCGCTTCGATCATTCTTCTTGCCCACGTTGCCAATTGCTTTGAATAATCTCCTATTACTTTGCTCCTGAGATTCTACTGCATTATCATACGCCGGTTTGACTCAGCTCGTTATCAATCGATCCTTCGTAAAAACAATCACGATTAGTCCTCCAGCTGCAATGAGTGAAGCCATCATGATGAACATGACGAAATAAGAGTATTCTGCAACCGTTCCGGCCAGTAAAGGCCCCACCATGAAACCAATCGCTCTCGCTGACCTAAGCAGTCCAAGAAACTCGGCCCTTCGCTCGGGTGGTGAGCTCAAAGATATCATAGTACCAGCACCGTTAATGAAAGCACCAAAGGCAATTCCAAGCGAAAAGTAACCGAGTGCTATCAAGACCCAGCTCTGCGCCATCGCAAAGAAAAGCATCGTGAATATTGTAAGGCCGATACCGATCAATGTGCTTTTCCTGGGTCCTATTCTGTACATTACTCTACCGAAGAAGATATGGGAGAATATTTGCATGAAAGGATTTATCGATGTGATTATCGCCGTTGCCGAAGCCGACAGACCTATCCTTTCCGTCATGAATATCGCAATGATAGAAGTCGCTCCTGCAGTACCTAACTGCCTTAAGAATGTTCCGACATAGACCGCCCACAATCCATTCTCCCAGAGCGGCGAAGAATCCTGCTTAAGAGGGAACAGTCTGTTCAGAAAACCCTTTCTGCGGGCCACGGTGTGTTCTTGATCCCTCAAGAAAAGAGCCGGAATCACTGCTAAAAAAGCTATTGTCGCGTACCAGTTGATCGTCTGGGTTACAGTAAAAAATACTAGAAGCATAGAAAGCAGTAGCCTGCCTGATAACATCCCCATTGAATTGGCGGTGTTCAGTATCGATAGCTCCCTTGAAGTATTTCTGACAGAGTCTCTGGAATGCTCAGTGCTGAGC
This sequence comes from Mesotoga sp. UBA5557, assembly GCF_002425715.1. NCBI lineage: Bacteria > Thermotogati > Thermotogota > Thermotogae > Kosmotogales > Kosmotogaceae > Mesotoga > Mesotoga sp. UBA5557. The sequence goes on along the minus strand of NZ_DIMV01000038.1, from coordinate 10,929 downwards.
GCCATTGCTATGGGCTCAAATCCAGCTGTGAAGAATGCTATCAAAGCAGAGAACAATATGAAAACTAACGGTATCTCGATAACGGAATAGGCAAAGTAGAGAAGAGCAGAAGTCAGAACAAGCACTATCATTAACGGTTTTCGCCTCTTCAGGCTGTCCGATATCGCTCCCCACGCGGGCGAGCCAAGAGTCTCAACCGCTCCCCTAACTGTTGTTAGAAGTCCGACCATAAGAAGAGACGCTCCCAGCTCCCTCAACTTCAACTGAAGTAGTAAGCCGAAGCCGAACATCACGAAGAACACAATGAGGGATGTTAGCAAAAGTGGAAGACGTTTGTTGAACAACGGAAACTCTCCTTTAGTTTGATTTGCTTACCAATTATAGCACTTCAATGACTACTCAAATCCAGTCTTATGGTTCAGAGAGCTTATTACGGTTGATCTTGGAAATCTTCTCTCGAAACGATCAAAGTTCGGGATCTCTTCTCATTGCTGTAGGCTCTTCTCCAGAAGAATTGAGAATTCACTCATCCCGACAGCCTTAGACCAATTGTGATAATCGCTGTCAAAGACACATTCAAAAAACGTTTCATCAACACCTTCTCCCGACAGATCATTCGTGGCAAATGAAAGCAGTTTCTTCGCAACACCCTTTCCTCGAAAATGTGGCATGACAAATACGAGTTCTATATATCCAAGTAGATTATATGTCATCAAATCCTCGAAGACAGAGTAGATAAGTATCCCGACAGCTTTCTCATCTCGCCTGCAGATGAGAATTCTGCCCCCTGAATCCAGAGTCTCATTCAACGTGAAGAACAGCTCGCTTGGAGTCATGGACAACTGGCTTCTCAACACTTCAGGAGAAGAAGAAATCTCGAAAAAAACACTTCTCAAATCTTCGCGTATACCGCGCATTACCTCTAGCCTTCTATCGGCAACATGGTGTGTTCTGCCGACACTAAAGCAAATCTTCTTCTCTTCAAACCCGTCGCTCTTGAGAAGGCTCCATCCTGCTCCAAGCCTGTATGTATTTGCTGTGACTGTCAAGTAAGAGGATCTCTTGAGTTCTTCTAAAGAAGCACTAAGCAGAAGCTTCCCTGCTCCACTTCTCCTATATCTGTCGCTCACAAACAGGTCATAGATGTGATAGGATCTTCCGAACGGAGTCTTTCATCGATCTGGGGACCAAAATGTACATGTCCTACGATTTCTTCGCCGCTCCTGAGAACTATCAAAGAGTCTCCTCTCTTGAGAAAGTCGGAGTATACTTCATCCATCGGTCTTAGATCCGGAAGTGAATACCTCCCGCTACTAGGCTCGGGAAATGAGTAATGCATTTTCTTCATGATCTCGAATTTCTCTTCTTCAGATGGTCTATCGATTAGTAGATTCTGCATTTTCGCCCGCCTATAGATAAGATAGATGCTCCTTTTTCTTACTCTCTCCTGTATGATTATAGTAACTTAGCAAATGGAGGTGTAGTAATGAAGAAAGTGTTATTGGTTTCTTTGCTCGTCGCGTTCGCTCTAGTTGCCTTTGCACAATCGGAATTCATGATCCCAATGAGTGCGAGCGACTTCAATCTGCGAGGACCGGTCAAGACAGTTAAGATAGTTTATCCAGAAGACGAGTTCTACATGGAAGAGGATTTTGCGTTTCCGTCTTACGAGATACTCACTTTCGATAGATCGGGCAGACTTCTATCACAGATTTCTTCTGACAAAGAAGGGAACGAAATCAGTGCGATTCTGTTCAACTATGACGCAAGCGGAATGCTAGCTTCTATTACCGGAAGAGAAAATGGAGTTGAAGAATCAGTTGAGCAAATAACCATCGAGAATGGAAGAATAGTGTCAATCATTGTAGAAGATGGAGAGGGAGAATCCACCCTCATAATGGAATACGACGAGTTTGGCAGGTTAATCGCTCAGAAGATATCTGGAATCAGCGAGGGCGAGGAAATCGAAATGACGATATCGATGGCTTACGATGAGAGAGGCAATCTTGTCGAAGAGGGATTTGGCATGATGGGAATGGATCTAAGCAGAACCTTCTACGAATACAATGAGAAGAATCAGAGGATAAGAGAATCGGAGTTCATGTACATGTTTGCGATGCCCGGAGAAGACGTAGAACCAATCGTGTCTACTCTTGAATACAACGAAATGGGCGACGTATCGATTAAGATCTCCGATAGCTACTGGGGAGATGAGAAGGAAGCGGTCGTGTACGAGTATGAATATGACTCAATGGGCAACTACATCTCTATGGTAGCCTACTATGTCATGAACATTGCCGACCTTGAGACAGATGGTTGGAAAGAGATGGCGATGATAGAGCAGGAAGAGACAAGAGAGATTGAGTATTACTGATTAAAATGACAAATCGCAAGAGGGTGGAAACACCCTCTTTTTATTTCGAAGCAACCAATTTCATTTTCCTCGTGTTTGCTGCGACTTATTATAACGACTTTTGTTTTTATCTCACGACGATACATGAACTAGAATGAAGAAGCATAGAAGAGTAACTAATCAATAATCACCTCATGTCTCAGCTGAACGTTCATGATAATGTGTGAATAGACTTGGCTATTACAATACGAGTATGTTTATATTACTGTGTAATCGTTTACGCAAACGTTTACAGGAGGATTTAAGGTATAAATGAAGAGTAAGATAAGCATACGTGAAGTAGCGGAGAAGGCGGGAGTTTCGACGGCCACAGTCTCCAGAGTTCTCAACAAAAGTCTTTATGTAAGCCCTGAGCTTGAAGAGAAAGTCAATAGGGCCTCTCAGGAGCTTGGTTATGTCCCCAACAGACTTGCCAGAAGTCTCAGGATCGGTAGTAGCGGCATGATAGGCTTCCTTATCCCCGATATTGTGAATCCCTTCTTCTCCCAAATAGTAAAGGGAGCCGAAGATTATCTGCGCGTGAAGGGGTATTTCATTTTTCTTGTCAGTTCATCAGGTGATCCTCTAAAGGAGGAAGAACTTCTAAAGGCACTGTATTCAAGGAATATCGAGGGAATTGGCGCAATACTCCTCGGAGAGCTTCCCGAGTCTATTAAGACCATTTCATCTCACCTACCGATCGTGATTATCGATAACTATCAAGATTGGGAAGGGGTCTCTTATGTCTTTTCAGACAATTACGACGGAATGAGAAAGATGATGGATTATCTTATCAGAGCTGGTAACAAAAGCTTCGCTTTTTTAAGTGGTCCCGTAAATACCTTCTCCTCCAGAGAGAGGTTGAGGGCATTTGAAGATGCTATCTCAGAAGAAAATAGTGATTGCGAGATACATTTTGGAGACTATACCTTTGAGAGTGGTAGAGAGATGTTGAGAAGACTCAAGAGAATACCCAATGCCATAGTATGCGGCAACGATATGATAGCATTCGGAGCGATGATGGAGTTGGCTGAAATGAAATATGATGTGCCTAAAACCGTTTCGGTTACTGGATTTGATGACATACTCTTCTCAAGGATGACCAACCCAAGGTTGACAACCGTTCGGCAGGATGGATACGCTATGGGTAAGGCGGCCGGTGAGATGCTTCTGAGAAAGATCAGTGGTCAAAAGACTAGCAGCAAGGTCCTTCTGAAGACCTCGCTTCAAATCAGGGAGAGTAGCAATGGATGAGTTCATTCTCAAGATGGAGGGTATCTCCAAGAGCTTTCCCGGTGTAAAGGCGCTGGATAGCGTCAGTTTCGATCTGAAGAGAGGCGAGATTCTTGCTCTGATAGGCGAAAACGGTGCCGGCAAATCAACTCTCATGAAGATTCTGAGTGGTGTTTACAGACAGAATGAAGGGAAGATAATTCTCGAGGGCAATGAAGTTCGCTTTGAGAGTCCTTCAGATGCCATAGCGCATGGAATAGCAGTAATCTATCAGGAGTTGAATCTCAGCGAGGATCTAACTGTTGCAGAGAACATATATCTGGGAAGAGAGAGTAGCTCCTGGTGGAATCTTAATCGCAGGAAACTCAGAAGAAGGGCGGAGGATCTTCTGAGATCACTCAACTTTCCAGTGCCTGCGGGCACGACAGTTAAGAAACTCAATGTTTCCGAAAAACAGCTTGTCGAGATCGCCAGAGCCTTGGCTTCCGATGCAAAGATAATCGTTATGGATGAACCTACTGCAACAATAACAGAGCATGAAACGGCGATACTTTTCAGACTTATGAGAGAGCTCAGAGAGAAGGGCGTTTCGATAGTCTTTATTTCTCACAGACTTGAAGAGGTTTTCGAAATAGCCGACAGGGTTACGATATTGAGAGATGGATCGTTCATATCTTCCGGTCCTACGGAAAGCTATACTGGCGATCGTTTGATAAAGGATATGGTAGGAAGAAGAATCGACGATATGTTCCCAAAAGAGAATCTTGTGACCGAAGAACCCGTTTTCATGGTTGATGGGCTTTCGGTATCTGGACATTTCGAAAATGTCTCTTTCGAAGTGAAAAGAGGCGAAATCTTCGGAATAGCGGGGCTTGTGGGTTCAGGTAAGGGAGCAGTTGCCCTTGCCATATACGGTGGCTTAAAGGCTAGTGCAAACAGGGCCGAGTTATCCAAAAGACCATATCCTATTCCCATAAGGCCGGACAGAGCACTGGCAAGAGGAGTTATTCTCATACCCGAAGATCGCAAGACACAGGGATTAGTAATGCCTTTGAGTATAACAAAAAACGTTGTGCTGCCAAATACGGAACTTGTAAGTAAGCTAGGTAGCATTAGCTGGAGAGCGAGTAAGAGACTTGCTGAAGCGATGATAAAGAGACTGACTATAAAGACACCTTCTCCAGATCAGAGGATTAATAACCTTTCTGGAGGGAATCAACAGAAGGTAGTTCTGGCAAAGGGACTCATTAAATCTCCTGAACTCGTAATCTTCGTTGAACCAACCAGGGGAATCGACGTTGGAGCAAAGGTTGAGGTTTACCGCTTGATGAATGAACTGGCGAATCAGGGTAAGGGAATCATCATGATATCTTCTGAGCTGCCAGAAGTAACCAGTATGAGCGACAGAGTGCTCGTAATGCACCGGGGTCGACAGGCAGCCATATTCGAAAGGAAGGATATTAATCAGCAGAACATCATTTCTGCGGCAATGGGAGGGCAAAGATGAAGAAAACCCTCAGCCTTTTGAGAAGGTTTCCGATCGTTGTCGGTTTTGTTGGAATTGTTCTTGTGTTCAGCTTTCTAAGCGATAGATTCTTTACCGTTTCGAATTTCATGAACGTTCTCAGACAGGTCTCTATAAACGGAATAATTGCATTTGGGATGACCTTTGTAATAATCTCTGGAGGGATAGACCTTTCAGTAGGTTCGATATTCGCTTTCTCAGCAGTAGTCGGGGCAAGTGTTATTAAGAACACTTCTCCTCTGCTTGGAATTCTGGCTGCGCTCGGAATAGGTGCTCTTATGGGTGCATTCAATGGTGTAATCATTGCCAAAATGAAACTTCAGCCCTTCATAGTAACTCTTGCCACTATGGCAATTGCCAGAAGTCTCACTCAGGCTTTCACTCAGGGAAGGCCTGTAACAGGTTTTCCGGCAGGTTTCAGGGAAATCGGGCGCGGAGAGATCTTCGGAATTCCTGTGCCTGTGTTAATAATGCTTGGAGTATTTGCTCTTGCCTGGTACCTTCTCTTCAATACGAAGCTGGGTCTATACACTTACTCAATAGGTGGAAATGAGCAGGCGACAAAGTTAAGTGGTGTGAAAGTGGATAGATATAAGATTGTTATTTACATTATAAGTGGGCTTCTTTCTGCACTGAGTGCGCTTATTTTGACAGCAAGACTGAATAGCGCCCAGCCCATATTTGGAGAGGGTTATGAGTTGGACGCCATTGCCGCAGTCGTTCTGGGAGGAACGAGTCTCTCCGGTGGAAAGGGGTCGATAGTCGGAACGGTTTTTGGCATCATGGTTCTTGGAATAATAAACAACGGTATGAATCTAGTAAATATCTCACCATTCTACCAGCAGGCAGTAAAGGGAGCCGTAATACTCCTGGCAGTTATGGCCGAAAGTAACAACGATTGAGCGATCTTACTAAAGGCCTTCAAGGCCTATTTTTGATAAGGAGGTACTGAAATGAAGAAACTACTTGTAATTACCTTTGTTCTGGTAGTAGCGTCAGCATTTCTCTTTGGAGCAACGTACAGAATTGGACTCTCTCTATCCACTCTCAACAATCCGTTCTTTGTAACACTTAGAGACGGAGCTCTTGAAGCAGCGGCCGGTCTAGGAATAGAAGTTATCGTAGCCGATGGTCGCGATAACCCTGCAAAGCAGCTAAGCGATATCGAAGACTTTGTGCAACAGAAACTGAATCTAATAATCATTAACCCTACTGACAGCGATGCTATCGTCACTGCAGTAGAGGAAGCTAACAAGGCTGGGATTCCTGTAATAACGGTTGACAGAGGAGCTAATGGCGGAAAAGTAGTTGCGCATATTGCTTCGGATAATGTTGCGGGCGGCATGATGGCCGGTGAGTACGTTGCAATGCTACTCAATGGAAAGGGGAACGTAGTTGAACTTGAAGGAATCGTTGGAACATCGGCTGCGCGAGACCGTGGTCAGGGCTTTGGTGCAGCTATTTCAAAATACCCGGGCATCAAGATAGTTGCAAAACAGGTTGCAAACTTCAACAGAGCCGAAGGACTTGTAGTAATAGAGAACATCCTTCAGGCGAATCCAAATATAGACGCTGTGTTTGCTCACAATGACGAGATGGCTCTTGGAGCAATCGAAGCCATAAAAGCCGCCGGTCTTCTAGACAAGATCAAAGTCGTAGGTTTCGATGCCATTGATGATGCCGTTGCGGCCGTAAATGCAGGCGAAATGGCTGCTACTGTTGCTCAGCAACCATTTGTTATGGGCCAACTTGCCGTTGTCAAAGCGTTCGAGTATCTGACTATCGGTACGATTTATATCCCCGTAGATCTCCAGTTGGTAACGCTGAAGTAATTTGGATTAAAAGGCCGGGGGGCGTGATCTCCCTCCGGCTTTTTTATGGAGGCCTTTATGATAGCAGTTATTGGAAGCAGTAACGTCGACATGGTAATAAACGTAGACAAATTCACTATGCCCGGCCAGACTCAGAAAGGTTTGGAACTTTCCTACTATCCAGGAGGCAAGGGCGCAAATCAGGCAGTAACGGCCAAATCGCTTGGTGGGGACGTATTCTTCCTGACTTGCCTGGGAAACGATGGAAATGCCCAGATGATGAAGAGAGAGCTTGAAGCTATTGATCTTGGACACGGAATAAGACTTGTAGATTCTCCAAACGGAGTTGCATTGATAGAGGTTGCAAGATCAGGAGAAAACAGGATAATAGTATACCCGGGTGCAAACTCTCGACTGTCTCCAGAGATTATCGACGATTCAAGAGAGAGTTTGCTAAAGGCTGACATTCTTCTGCTACAAAATGAAATCCCCTTCAAATCGTCTCTATACGCAGCAAAGCTCTTCTACAAAGCCGGAAAGACCGTTATCTTCGATCCTGCGCCGTCAAGTAATATAGATAAATCGATTCTACAATACGTAGATATTATTACCCCGAACGAAACGGAGATGGCTGAGCTTACGGGACCGTCGCTCTGTATTGAAGAAGCCGCCGTGAAGCTTCTTGAAATGGGATGTGAGAATGTTCTGCTAAAGAGAGGGGAAAAAGGAGTTCTCTTCACAGGAAGGTCTAGAAGTCTAGTTGTTCCGACTTTCAGAGTAAAAGCTGTTGATTCAACCGCAGCTGGCGATGTCTTCAATGGCGCCTTCGCCTGCTCGCTTGACAGAGGACTGGATCTTCACTTTTCTCTCAAGTACGCCTGTGCAGCCGCGGCTTTATCTGTTACCAAAAGGGGAGCCCAGAGGTCAATTCCAAGAAGTGAGGATATTGAAAGTCTCCTTTTTGAACGAGGGTTCGAGAGTTATCGGTAGTCTCTTTGAAAGACCTGATTGCTTCTGAAATTCGAACAATCCTAGAAGTTTCTTCTCTGTTCAACTCTCTTCGAGATTAAGTTTCAGGCCGTTCGTCATTTTGACTGATGCTGATTTGATCTCGAAATAACCTTCAAGTGTTAGAATCAAATATAAATCGAATTGCTATTACTCCAAGGGTTCTTTTGAGAGCCTGATTCGTCCCGCTTCTTATAGCGCTTATGGATACGGTATTTCTGTATACCCTTAGTGTGTCTCGAAAAGAGGGTCTCCAAAAGATTCAATAGTGGTACCATTGAACTGACTAAGAACCGGAAAAGAGGCCTAAACGGATGTTATCACAAGGGATGGAGAAAAAGGGAAGCATTTAAGGTACTGGATAACCTGTACAAGTTCATGGTTAAGGGAACTGTAAAGAAAGTAAGGGGAAGAAACAAAGAGTACGATAAAACAACGATATTGAAGTTGCTGGTACTGCTGACACTTGCAAAGAAATCGTATCGAAGAGCAAAGAGGTTTCTTGAAGGGAATGGCGAGTATATCGAGTACCTAGGGCTGAAGACGATACCATCATTCCAGACCTTGTGTCGAAGAGCCAAACGGATACCTCTTCATGAAATAGTCCAGAAGATAACTAAACTCTTCACAGATCTGGAAGGGCTCGAAAGGAAAGAAGTTGCGGTAGATTCGTTCGTGAGCGGTCATGTAAAGGCTCTACAGCACAGAGAAGAAGGAAGAGAGAGAAGTATAAAGACCAGGGGGCCACTTGGGCGAAGACGAACAAAGACTTACGTTATGGAAGAAAGGTGCATATATCTCTTAATCTGGTCAACAAGTTAATAATCGACTGGATCATATCTGGAGGATCGACACACGATTCGAAGGTGGCACCGAAGATGGCAGACACATGTAAACCTAAGTACATTCTTTCTGATAGCGCATATGATTCCAATCAGTTCTATGGCTATATATTCGAGAAGACCGGTTTGATAACGGTTATTGACATAAACAGAAGAAGAGGTCTAGATACAGAAAAGCAGAAACAGCTCCGTTGACTGGCAACTGGACTGAAAAAGCTTCACTCAATGAGGTAGCAGCTAAGGGAAGAGATAGAGAGAACCAATTCAACTCTAAGGTATCGTTGATTCAGAATTCATATAGTACATAAGAAATAGAGACTTTGACACAGTTATCGGCCTTAAGATTCTCACTTACAATCTCGTGGTCATTTACTATCATCTTCACCATCGTTATTTGAGAAAGATTATGGATATCATTCAAGCTATTTGATTAGTGAGACACCCTATTTAGGTTTACTCTTCATAACAGAACAGAGTGAAAGCACAAAGAAGATAGCAAAATCAATTAGAAATTGACTATTCGCTGTCTACACTTTCACTACGTTATTGTCTCTTTTTCCTCTCTGGGAATGGGTTTCATTCATTTCATGTCGGGGAACTTCTGTTGGAGAGGGTTCTCAGAGTAAAAGGCACTGTAATTACCAGTGGGATTACACCATCATAGAATCTTTATGCAGAGGCTCGTGACGTTCGAAACCTTATGTCTGACGTATTCAAGGCAATTATGGGTTCTGACAGAGTACGTGACGTGAAATATGTCGCGGGAGCGGCCGCTCCAAACTGGACTGCCGTTCAAGCTGCAATGAACGATCTCTTGACTACTGAAAAAGTGGATTACATTACCCTCTACTTCATTGCACATGGAAACACTAACTTGATGAATCTTGGAGGAACAACTTTCTACGCGAGTCAGTTGAGAAGCTACATCCTTGAACATCCAAATGTAAAGTTCTGCATAATAATCGAATCATGCCATGCAGGAAGCTGGCTTGATGGTCTGAAATCCGGCGGAGTCATTCCAGCGAACATCGAGATTATTATCACTACAACTACCGCTGCCAAGAGTGCATATCCCGATTGGGACAGTGCAGGCGGCTCATCGGATCACAACCCTGACGATATGTATGTTGAGTGGTCTGGAGACTTCCTGCAGAAATTGTCGTACTACACAAGTGATGCTCACTGGCCAGAAGTAACTACTTATGCCACTTCCAAATCGATTGACCAACTTCCGGCTCTATTCTACAAATGCTATAAATCTATAAAGGGAGCATCTCCTTCTACTACCTCTTTGACTTTGACAGAGCGCTCAGTCGCAGGCTCCATTCAACAACCAATGATCTTCACTAAATGGGCTCCGTGATACTCTTTTGAATGCTCGTTTGAGAGCGGGCTCTGCCCGCTCTTCTCATGAAACTTCTGCCACCCTTTTCAAAGGCTATAATTGAGTATGGATATCTTTCATATGATAAAACTCGAAAAGCGGGAAGGCTATACCATACGACTTGGAGTCCTCAGGCGTGAAACTGACCTTCTCAGAAACGAGATAGAGTATTTCAGGTCAGCTGCCGATTCCATAATAAGGAGCTCACTCTTCGACAGCGCAATTATTAGAGCATCGAAACTTATCAGAAACAGCGGATTCACAATGAAGAGTTTCCGCGAATACATTCGACAGGGTTGCCCCAGGCAGTTTAGAAGAGAGCTCTATCGTGTTCTGGACGACTTCGAAAGAGAAGAGGCTCTTCTGGCAAACAGAATAGCGAGACTGAAGAATCGTCGTGACAGGGTGATTGTTCATATGGATCCTCGTTTTGCCTTTCACCCGGAAAGAGAAGATGAGAACAGAGTAGATCTAGAAGACATAGAAGCAATCTGCTCTCATCTTGAGAGGCAGATAGAACTCTTTAATGATGACGGATAAACGGAAAATGAAGGCTCCCTGTATATGAATGAGGATTCGTAAACCACACTCAGAAATACGTCTTCGCTCGATCGTTTTTTGCGATGAAAACGGGTTACATGATGTTATGGGTTTCGCAATATGTTTCTGGCAAAATAGAAATGGCTCCGGATCTTCTGCCTCATCGCCTTCTTTGCCTGTTCACTCACTGCAGG
>NZ_DIMV01000100.1:500-16232 GCF_002425715.1 Mesotoga sp. UBA5557 | reverse complement strand
CTTGAACGGTCAACGGCGAACCATGTTTTAGAGCGCTCAGCGGGTTCATCGCTTTTAAGCGTACAGCGGAACTTCAGGCGTACAGCGGCTCTTTCAGAGAACGGTGAACCGCAACGGACAACTATTTCTTCTGCTTGCAACTGACAATATGAAACTTGGAACTGCTTCTTAGGAAGTATGAAGCTGAACAGCAAGCAAAAAAGGGGAGTGATCTCCCCTCTGGTGGAGCCGAGGGGATTCGAACCCCCGGCCTCCGCCTTGCGAAGGCGGCGCGCTCCCAGCTGTGCTACGGCCCCACATAAGAATGATTATAGCCTGAATCATCCAGGAATTCAATCAGTCGCGAAGACAAAAAGGGCTACGCAAGGTTCATGAAGCCCCTACTATTCCCCTCCAAGTCATGAACACCCATACTCTCCGCAACAACTGGCTGAAAACCGAGAGCCTAAGTCAAATTAGGAGATTCCGAACCTTCGGAACTCACGCTCGAGCAGTTTCACTTCTGATGGGCGATTGATTTCGAGAGAATCAACGCGCTGTGCATTTTGTGTTAGCTGCTTACAGGCTCGACGGAATAGCTATGAGCTCGCCGAACTTGAAGAGGCTAAGATCATTTGAGTGGCATGCCTTGATTATATAGGCCGTATCAATTCCATGGCTCGTTCCTCCGGCTGTGACTACCCACTGGTCGGTTCTGATCATTCCCGCATCTGCAGCCATGATCGCTATCTCAACTGCGACCTTCGTTCCCTGGCCGAAAAGGCGGAGCGCCGTAGCAAATACTTGAGGCGGATAGGCACCTCCTGCAGACTTCACGAATGCTCCGTCGATCCCTCTGAAAAGGTGGGTAGCGGTCAGAATAGAGTGCCTCGTTCCGGTATACAGTTTTTTTACTTCTTGGTCGAATTCGTCTCCATCTGGTTCTCTAAAACCGACACTATGAGTAACAATTGTCAGCTTGATGGGATCGGGGACGGTCTCATAAGCCAGCTTTGCAACCCGCCCGCTGGTCGACGGCAAAACAACGTCCTTTATACCGGCTTCTGCCGATCGCTCGAAAATCATTTTGAGAAGAGTTATTGTCGTCTCTTCGTCACTCTTTGCGAAATACATGGTCAAGGGTGTATCACTCCTTTATCACTGTTTTCACGGCTCTGCGAATGATGTCGTCATCTACTAGATAGGGGAGAGTGATCTGCTCATTCCCCACTCTCTCTCTGTTGAAATCCGCAGCCACAGAAAGAGCGTTTTCGTTTCTCGCCCAGGCTCTTCTGGCAACTCCGCTCATCACATCCCAGGGTATCGACGTCTTAATAATTTCGTCCACTCTCTCGCTTCCGTCGAGAACGAGTCCGAATCCTCCGTTTATGGCCTTTCCAATTCCCACTCCACCTCCGTTGTGAAGTGCGACCAGGCTCATGCCTCTTGCGGCGTTTCCTGCGAAGCATTGGGTAGCCATATCCGCCATTATATTGCTTCCGTCTTTGATATTCGATGTCTCTCTGAAAGGGGAGTCTGTCCCTCCGGTGTCGTGATGGTCTCTGCCTATCATTACCGGTCCTATCTCTCCACCTCTTACCATTTCATTGAACTTCAAAGCGATATCGCGTCTGCCCTTGGCATCTTGATAAAGTATTCTTGCCTGAGTACCGACGACCAGCTTGTTTCTGTCGGCATCTCTAATCCAGATGTAATTGTCTCTGTCCTGACCACGACGATCTGGATCTATGCAGCTCATTGCGGCCGCATCGGTCTTGAGCAGATCCTCTTTCTTTCCACTCAGGCAGACCCATCGAAACGGGCCGTATCCGTAGTCGAAAAGCATGGGCCCCATTATATCCTCAACGTAGGAGGGGAAGATGAATCCCTCCGAGGTATCGTTACCGTTCCTAGAAATCTCTTTGGCTCCGGCATCGTATACTGCCTTCATGAACGAGTTGCCATAATCGAAGAAGTACGTTCCCCTTTCGACGAGCAGCTTTATGAAATCAAAATGCCTAATCAGTGATTTGTCGACCAGCTCCCCGAATCTCTTCTTGTCGTTACTGAGTAGCTCTGTCCTCTCTTCAAAGGTCAGACCCTGGGGGCAGTAACCCCCATCGTACGGAGCGTGGCAGGACGTCTGATCGGAAAGCAATTCTATGTGAATGTTGTTCTTGACCGCATATTCAAGCAGATCAACAATATTTCCGAAGAAGGCGATCGCAAGGCTCTCTTTCTTCTCAGCCTTTTCCTTTGCCAGGGCGAAGGCGCTCGATGGATCATCGACTATTTCGTCGATCCAGCCCTGATCAAGTCTAGTCTGAATCCTCGATCGATCTACTTCGGCGATTATTCCCACTCCGCCGGCTATCTTCACTGCCTTTCCCTGAGCACCGCTCATTCCGCCGAGCCCCGAGGAGACGAAAAGGTGTCCGCGGAGATCGCCGTCATCCGGGATACCAAGCTTCTGCCTTCCCGCGTTAAGGATTGTATTGAAGGTTCCGTGAACTATTCCCTGTGGCCCTATGTACATCCAGCCTCCAGCCGTCATCTGTCCATAGTTGGCTACACCCAGCGCCTGGGCTCTTATCCACTGCTCCTGGTCGTCGAACATCCCGATCATGAGCGCATTGGTGATTATCACCCTGGGACTGGTCTTCTTTGACCTGAATAGGCCAAGCGGATGGCCAGACATAACGACAAGTGTCTGTTCGTCGCTTAGCTCTTCTAGATATCTCTTTATGAGCCTGTACTGCATCCAGTTCTGGCATACCTGTCCGGTCTCCCCGTAAGTCACCAACTCGTAGGGATAGAGAGCCACATCGAAGTCGAGGTTGTTGTCGATCATTACCTGAAAGGCCCTTCCTTCAATGCACTTTCCTCTGTATTGGTCGATCGGTCTGCCTTTTATTTCGCCTTGAGGCCGATACCTGTATCCGTAAATTCTCCCCGTTGAGCGCAGCTCTTCGAGGAACTCGGGCGCAAGCCTTTCGTGAAGTCTTGTTGGAATGTAACGCAGCGCGTTTCTCAGGGCCAGTTCGATCTCGTTAGGCGAGAGGTTCAGCTCTCTCTTGGGCGCTCTCCTGACCCCCGGCTGGAAGACTGGATCGGGCGGCAAAGTCTCATCTAGTTTGATTTCCATTGATTCGTAGATGTCTCTTTCGGAAAGCACAATGAAACCTCCTTCTCTTCATGTATTCAGTTGCTCACTTCTCGATCATCACTTCTACACGCTAATTGGTTCCGTATCCCCCAGTGATTGAGTCTCTGAAAGGCTCCCAACGCGCCGGTATAAATCTGAACAGCACAAAGGCAGCACCTAAGAAAATCAGTATGACCAGAGGAATCCACTCTGCAGCCGTGCTTACATTGAGCTTTGAGACTACGTTATAGGATATGATCTGACCGAGAGCAACAGCAAGGGCCATTAATAGTATATCAACAATGAGATTGTGGTGGATGAAGAGCGTGTAGAAGTAGAAACCTCCGAGGATTGTGGCATACATCACGTAGATGCCGAGAGTCTTTCTCACAATCAGCGCGGGTACTGGCACCTCCTTGCAAAAGAACAACTCCACTGCGAGCAGAATAAGCCCCGGCACGAAGAGCATTTTCAGGTGCTCCCAAATGCTCTCCTTAACCGGAGAGATCAAGCCTACGATTGCATTACCTTCGCTCCATCCGTAGACCATATGGAGGAGCACCCCAAAAAAGAATACGAAGAAGAAACCCAGTACTTCCAAAGGAAAAAAGCTGATTCTGCCCACTTGAATCACCTCTTTAATCGACTACCAGACATAGCCCTCCGTTATCTTCGATCTGGCAATCCTGAGTTTCCTGGGAATATCTATTCCATATGGACAACGCTCGACACAGATGCCGCAATCGTTGCAACTGTCAACGCCGGGAACGAGAGACTTATACTCAGCGATCCCCTGCTCCTCGCTTCCAAACCAGTGGGCGAGTCTGTCTCTCAAAGCGTAATCCGCAGCACTTATGATCTTGCCATCCAGCATCTGTCTATCGTAACGTCCTTCGGCGAGGAAGAACCCGGGAATGTTGATCCCCTCAGGGCAGGGCAGACACTTCATGCACTGTCTACAAATGTAATTCCCTAGTTCGGGCGCCTCTGCAAAGAGATGGTCGAGTTCGGCCGCAGTGAACGGCCTTTTCTCAATCAGCGTGAGATCCTCTTCCAGCTGCTCGAGGGTGTTAATTCCGCTCACAATACAAGAAACGGGGAGCGTCATTGTGTACCTGAAGGCGTCCTCAACGCTTTTCCAGAGATACCCGTCGGCCAGCGCCTTCATCGCGATTATTCCTATATTGTTGCAAACGGAGAAAGGGATTACCTTCGTTTCAATCTCGGGAAAGTTGAACCTATCGTAGTAGTTCATTTGAGTCATGAATAGATCGAAAGGATATTCTTTTAGTGCCTTCAAAAGCGTACCGCCGTAACCGTGGCACGTAATTCCTGCGTACCGCACAAGCCCTTCGCTCTTTGCCCACTCCACGGTCTTGAGTGCGCCGTTCGGCGAAGTGATCGCCTCCCAGTCGCGGCTTTTCGTTACTGCGTGAAGAAACAGGATATCTATATGATCCCTTCCAAGAGCTTTGAGTGTCGCAAGAAGATCGCTTCTTGAAGACTCCTCATCTCTGCCGCCCGTCTTGGAAGCCACGATCACCCCGTCCTTGGGCAATGCTTCCGATAGCTTGCGCTCGGAGACCCCATCGCCGTACGATCTTGCTGTTTCGAAGTAATTTCCTCCGGCCTCGAGATAGCGATCCACTATCTTTCTCACTTCTTTCAGTTCAATCTCGAGAAGATGGAAGCCTCCCAACCCCAGAAGGGAGATCTGTAAATCTGTCTTGCCAAGTCTTCGATACTCCATAATCACACCCCCGATTCCATGTTACTACGCACTTACCCGATTCCCGACTTCTTGTACATTCTCACTTTAGGGGATCATCTATTTTAGATAAGTGAAACACAGAAAAAAGCTCGTCTAAATCGACAATGGAATTGAACTCACAATAGAGAATTTCTGTCATAACAATACGAACAAGACTTCTTCTTTACCACCCGGCCCGGATATTCTCCGGGCTTTTTTTCGCTTTTTGCTCGAGTTTCTTAATCAACCAAGAAATTTGAACCTTATCACATCAGTAGAAGCGAGCACACTTACTTTTTCCCCTTGATTTCGCCTGTTAGCATATCGATTACTTCTTCTCTATCGGCTGTAAAGATTATCCGATCGCTCTCTCGTACAGTCTTGACGAGACCGCATGCAACCAGAGCAGAAAAGGTCTCCGTCAACTCGGCGTTCGAGAGTTTCATCTTGCGAGAAAGCTCGTAGCCTGTGAGGCGTTCCCCGAAGAGAGAGTTCAGCAATCTTATTCGATTGGAGTTTGAAAGGGCCCCGTATCTTCTCGAAGCATTGGCAACCGGATCACCCTCGAGAAGGGAACTCACATAATTGTAACCGATCAAGAAGACATCGTTCTTAGCACGGGGGTGAAGGATTCCTCTCTGCGCGTTCTTTATAAAGTAAGAGAGAACGAGAACCATCTTCCTTTCCTCTTCAAGTTCTTCATTGTGCATGATGTCTGTCAGTTTCAAGAGATGATCGTTTCCGAAGGTAGAGAGATTCCTTTGGAGATTCTCCCGACTTTCCTTCAACCTCTTCTCATCGTAGGGGGAGCTTGAATGCATGTGTTCTTCGTACCACTGCAAGAGGTGAAGGTAGTCTTCCTTCATCTTTTCCGGATCCGATATGAAGTCGAGCGTGACCGCTTTCTGTTGAGGTGTAAGAACAACCTTTTCAGCAAGGAGGACGAGTGACCCCTTTTGGTTTTCCAGTATTCTGTCTACAATTCCTTCATCGTACCCGACAGATCTCGGTCCTAAGCCAATCAACAAGAAATCCTTTATCATGTCTTTTGGAGAGATGGAGGCGATTCGCTGCAACAGAACTTGCACACTTTCAAAGCTTTCTTCAGACATAATGGGCTTATCCTCATTCCAAGCGGTGCCTTCCAGTCGAAGTAAAGACTCATCTTCTCGAAAATCGTCTCCGGCAGTTTCTTCTTGGTAGTCCTTAGCCATTCGACAAGCTCTCCCACAGGGCGATAGCCCGGAGGCAGTTCCGCAAAGTGCTTTGCCAGTCTCTAGTTATTTGTTAGACGATATATGCTCGGCAAGAGATCAAAGGCCCTTCCGAAGCGTGTCTTGACTCTCTCAAGCGCATTCAAAGTCTCTTCACCTCCCCAGAAGATGAATCTTAGATGACCTTTTATCCTAAGACGCCCCTTTCTAGTCCCGAAAAGGTCGGTGAACGTCTTTACTTCATTTCGCTGATTATGCCAATTCCCTGAGGTCCCAGATGAGTACCGATTATCGGCTCAATAATTCCACTTTCGATTTCTGCTTCGGGAGCCTCGACACGGAGCATCTTCTCCAAAGTTGCGGCATCTTCCTTTCTCCAGATCGTCAGCACTCTCGCTCTTCGGAGATTCTCGGGCTGGATCTCCTTGAAGGTGTGACTAACCAAACTTTCAAGCAGTTTCTTGTTCCCCCTGACGTTTTCGACGGGCTTGAGTTCGCCTTCGTCCACCTTGATTACCGGCTTCATCTTAAGCAGATTGCCCACTAGAGCCTTCGCTTTCCCTATTCGTCCGCCTTTCTGCAAATAACTCAGATCATCTGTCGAAAAGAAGGTTCTCGTCTTCTTGTGAAAGTATGAAGCATATTCGACCAGCTCCTGGATCGATGCTCCGTTCTTTATCATGTCCCCCAGGTTCTTCACCAGCATTCCAGGGCCATCCGCAACCAACAGGGAATCAATTACGTGAATCGGCTGATCGAAGTCCCTTGCAGCGATATTCGCCGAGACGCTCGTTCCGCTAAGCTTCCCGGACAGAACAGGTACAATCAAAGCGTCGTATGTCTTGAGAGCGTCTTCGAAAGCAACAATGAAGTCTTGCGGAGAAGGCTGAGAGGTACTCGGCAACTCCGCAGCCGATCCTAACTCCTCGTAATACTCCTCAAGGTTCAGATCAGTCGCTTTTGTGTATTTCCCGCTTCTGTTGATATAAAGAGACACGATTCTAACGTCTAGTGCCTTGATGTCTTCATCTGACAAGTTGCAGGTGTTGTCGGTTACCAAACCTATTTTCATATCGCCAACCTCCTTTACCGGATTATGCTACAATTATAGCTTTTCTGACTAAACCTAGCGAGAAATCTCTTGAGTAGATTTAGTTATGATGCATTACGGAAATCGGAAGTCAATAGGACTAAACGTTAGCTTCCGCATGAAGCAACCGTAACATTTGCCAAGTAAACGGGAAACGAAGTAATTCGCGCGAGAGTTTGGATTATGATAAACTGATTGAAAATGATTTGATGAAGGGAGCTCAACATGTCAGAATTCGAGATCAGAGGCGTGGTAGAAGGATTCTATGGTGTTCCTTGGTCTATGAAGGCGAGAAAGGCGATGCTGAGGTTTCTAGGAGAGCATCGTTACAATTTATACATTTACGCTCCAAAAGACGATGAACTCCATAGAAGAAGGTGGCGAGAGCAATACAGCGAGGAGTTCAAGAAAGACTTCGCGGAGTTGGTTGCCGAGGGGCTGTCATGCGGTGTTTCGGTTGTCTTTGCTATCAGTCCGGGTCTTGGAGTGAGGTATTCCAGCGATTCAGACATCGAAACCTTGGTCGCAAAACTGGAAGATATAGCAGGCACAGGAGTAAGATCATTTGCAATCTTCTACGATGATATTCCGGAAACGCTCGTACACGAAGAAGATGAAGAGGCATTCGGTTCTCTTGCTGAAGCTCAGGCCCATTTCGCAAACACAGTCTACTCTATCCTTAAGGCGAAAGTCGAAAACCTCTCAAGGTTCATTGTCTGTCCTACTCAATATCAAGGGCGCAAGGCAACAGATTACATGAAGACTCTTGGAGAAGCTCTGGATGGCGACATATCTATTATGTGGACAGGACCGGAGGTGTGTTCGGAGAGGCTCTCGCTTGAGGATTCCATGCTTGCCGAAGAGGCCTTCCAGAGAAAACCATTATACTGGGACAACTACCCTGTGAACGACGCCTCTATGGTCCCCGAACTGCATGTGGGGCCCTATGAGGGAAGAGACCCCGGCATCGTTGAACACTCGGAAGGGATAGTCTTAAACCCGATGAATCAACCTATTGCATCGAAAATCGCGCTTGCATCGGCTGCAGAATTCCTCAATAATCCCACTGAATACGATGTAGAAAGGTCTTGGGTTAGCGCCATTTCGGAAGTCGCCCCTGGATGTTCGAAGGAGATGGAGCTGTTCTGCGAGTACAATCTTCTCAGTCCGATACACAGAGATCATTCCAGAAGAATCGTGGAGCTTCACCACAAACTGAATCGACTAGTCGGTGAAAAGAGATGGGTCGAAGTTCAAGAGCTTCTTTCAGATGAAGCCGAAATGATCATTCAATCTGCAGAGACCTTGAAAGAGAAGCTTTCAGAAGAGTTGTCTAGAGAGGTCGGCCCGTGGCTGAAGGAGTTCTCTCTTTGGGGAAGACTGATGGGAAAGATTGCTGAACTGATCTTCTCTGCCGACATTACTTTTGAAACGATTGAGGAAGTCAGAGACCTCTGTGATGAAGTGGAGTCGATACTAGTTGATCTTGTAAGAGCCGAAACAATTACGGCAGGTGTACTCTTCAGGGATCTAGCTCAGGAAATTCTTATCAGAACAAAGGGTTATCTGACACTGCTGATCGGCTAGTGTTCACCACACCAAAAGTTCGCTGAATGAAGACATATTGATTACTGAGATAGTCCATCTTGAGACAAGGAGCTGAGCAAATTGAAGTTAGTAAGAAAGGAAGAGTTGAACCCGAAGTGTCCCCACTGCGAATCGGAACTTCCTGAGATATTCTTTAAACAAAAGGGACCTGGACTCTTGTTGAGTAAGACTGTGGTCTATTTCTGTCCTTACTGCCACAAGGTCTTGGGCATAGGAAGAAGCAACATCGGCTAGTGCTTTTGATGGCCGGGCTCTGAAGAAGTAGGCGGAAGAGAAAAACCTTCTAGAAGAGAGCTCTCTTGCTCTTTGAATCGCCAGGAATTTCTCTGAAGGCTCTTCCGGAGATTTGTCTACATAGAAATCGGCGCCAGATTTATAATCTGGATTTAATGTATTTATTATTCCGTTTTGCGAAACAATCTCTGATAGTTTACTTTGCGTATTGTATAAATTTTATTTCTGAGAGAGGTGTATGCATCAGTTGGCATTTATCCGTAACATGATGTATAATATTTTATCTATCAGAGGGGAGAGTTAGGGATTGGCGTCGAATGTTGAAGGCACATATTCGGTGGTGACCGTCAGGGATTTCGGAAAGGCCTGGCGAAGACGTACTGCGCGGATTCTGCTTAAGAAATCTGTGGTTAGCGAGATGGAACTAGAAAGCATCACTCGCGATGTGTGGGAGTCTTCGGGGCAGGATGTCGACGAGATGATTACTGTCTTCTACTTGCCCGGGATGGATACGAACTCCGTAGCGTACAGCTTCGGCTCCTGTATGAAGGACGGAGTAGCGAAAATCAGCTATCGGTAAATCGTTACTCTACGTCTCGCTTGTAAACTATCTTCCCTGCCCTATACTCCTCATATCTCGCAAGAATGAAAAGAAGATCTGAAAGTCTGTTAACGTACTTCACAATCACGCTGTCAACATGCTCGTGTTTAGAAAGCGTCAGTATTCTTCTTTCGGCCCTTCTTGCCACAGTCCTGCAGATGTCAAGTTTGGATGACGCAATGGTGCTTCCGGGGATAACGAAACCATCAAGTCTCACCACTGATTCATATTTGTGAATCATTCCGGTGAGTTTCTGAACATCACTCTCTTCAATGGGCTCAACATATTTGACATCTCTTGAAGCCAATTGACCGGTAACTCTAAAGAGGAACCTTTGAATCGAAACGATTTGGTCAGCAACCTCTTCGCTGACATGGTGTTTCGCTTCGCCTAGAAAGGAACTGAGTTCATCTATTGTTCCATATGCTTCGACGCGGTGACTATCTTTATCTATTCTCTCGCCGCTCCAGAGGCTTGTTTCTCCTCCATCACCGCTTCCAGTGCTTATACTCAACTCACAAACCTCCATTTCAAGACAACGTTCTTGAGCCTATGCCTCTATGAAGCACCTTCAACTGAGCTCGATCTAGCGTTCATGCTTCCATGAGTATGAGTACGGACCCTTCACCGTGATCTGGTCCATCAGCTTCTCGTACTCCTTTCTAACTCTTTTGGGGGCATTAGCCTTGAGTTTCCAGCTGGTTCCAGCTTCTTGCAGATAATTCTCGTCGATCTCGACCCAGTCGTCAAACCACTTTGGTTTCTTTACCTCCAAGGCGCACCTCCTCTGTGCTACAAAAAACTATCAGCAAATTGCTCAAAGAGAATTGCTCGAAGGTTCCAATTCCAAGAGATCGTCTATCTTGAATCGGACTCTGAATGGATCATAAATATCTTATCTATCGTTCTCTTGTTATATTAACATATAGTTTTCCTATTAGATAATAACTAGAACAATACTCAAAACTACTGGTCTTCTCGTGATGTTCTTTTGTTTATTGTGGTTCCCGCTACGTAACCGGTCGAGAAGGCGGCCTGGAGATTGTAACCCCCCGTCTCTCCATCGAAGTCGAGAATTTCTCCCGCAAAGAAGAGATTCGGAACGATTCTTGATTCCATTGTCTTCGGGTTCACTTCGGATAACTGAACCCCCCCTCTTGTGACCATGGCCTGCGAAAACCCGCCTACGCTTTCGATCTCAAAACTCATTTCAAAGAGACTGGATATCAGCTTCTTTCTTTCCTCTTTCTTCAATTCGGAACACAATCGCTCGGTTATTCCATTCATCTCCAGGATCTTATCCAGCAATCTTTCGGGAAGACCCAGGTCATGGAGCGATGTCTTCAAGAGCTTCTTTCCCTCTTCAGCCGCCAATTTTAAGATTCTCCTTTCAAGCTCTTCGCGAGTTATTCCACTGAAGTTGACTCGAATTTCATCTCCTCGCTCGGCCTCTCTTGAAAGGTGCAGAATAGCAGGTCCAGAAAGCCCTTCGTGAGTGATCAACAAGTCCTCAGTCCGGCTACTCGTTTTCTTTGAATCCCTCCACAGGGAGACATCGACCGCTTTCAGAGAGACGCCGGCAAGGTCCCCAAACTCGAAATCCTTTATAGAAACTGATGTCAATGCAGGCCTTGGCTCGACTATGCTATGACCGAGCGCCGAGGCGATAGAGTATCCATCCCCCGATGAGCCTGTGCCCTCGTAGCTTCTGCCTCCGGTAGCAAGCACCAGATAGTCGGCACCCAGCTCTCCTTTGTGAGAAGAGACAACAAATCCGCCCGGTGTTCGTCGAGCTATTCCTTTGACGCGGCAATTGTAAAGTATCCGTATCCCTTGCTTTTCACACTCGGCAAGCAACACTTCCAGAACATCTCTTGCAGAGTAAGTTGAGGGAAAGACCTTGCCATCCTCTCTTACAAACAGCTTAAGTCCTCTCTCTTCAAAGAAGTTCATCAGCTTGCTCGAGTCAAAGGTCATCAATGCCGGTTTAAGAAATCTTCCCGAGCCAAAGTATCTGTCGAGCATCGCCCTTGTCGGCTCGGCGTTAGTAAGATTGCATTGGCCTCCGCCGGAAATTAGCAGCTTCTTTCCGGGGGTATTCGTTTTCTCAATCACCGTTACATTTCTACCCATTGTTGTGCAGTTTATGGCTGCGAAGAGTCCGGCAGGACCGGCTCCTACTATCACAATATCTCTCATGAGATTTCCTCCCGCTTTGCAAGCAGCCCTATATCAAAATCGAAAGCCATTTCGAGAAATACTGCAGTTCAACTTCTCTTAAAAAGCATCTTCATTCTCGTAGATATCGCCTTAAGTTCGCTCCTGGCACTGAAAAAGAACAGGCAGGAGAAGAGCGCGTTCCCGAAAACCAGCCAGATCAAGGTACTGGTATTCAGCCTTAGAAAGGCGACGACAATGAAAACACCCGCCGAAAGGCCCAATAGCCTCAGTATTCTCTTCACCGGCATGAATTTAACGCCCTCTCTTCCTATTAGCCAAACATATATTATGGTAGCGTTGAGTACGACGAGAGATGTACTCGCTGCTATTCCCGCATGTTCAAGCGGCTTGAGCATAAGCCAGTCAAACAACGCGTTCAGAAAGATCGAAAAGACGGATACGATCGTTATGGCCTTCACTTTCTTTCTTGCAGTGAAATAACTTGTGCACGTATGCGAAATCGGTGAGAGGATTATCAAAGCCCCATACCCAATAAGCGCCATGCTTACAAGACTTGTCGAGTCGGCGTCGAACTGTCCGCGCTGATAGATTATCCTCACTAGGGGTTCCGCCATCATGATTATCCATGCCGCCAGAGGCAGCGAGATATTCAATGACGTTGTGACGGTCTTTCTCAATCGTTCCTGCACCTTCTTCTTGTCACCGGAAACGACAAATTCGGAAAGCTCCGTATAGGCTGTCATCTGGAAGGCGGCGATCATGAAAGTAATCAGGCCCAGAAGAGTGTGAGCATATTGCAGCGAAGCGACACGTCCGGGCGGAAGGAGCGAAACAAAGGCTTTGTCAACCATGTTGTTGATGACTCCGAGACTCCCCGAAAAGATCAGAGGCAAACTCAGGTATAGCGTCTCTACTATAGACGTTCCCTTTCCGATTCTCAGAGAGAACAGGTCTCTTGATTGGACCAGATACGCTATCACGGTGAAGGTGTTGCCGAGAATCCAGGCCAGTATGTAGGAGGCTTCCGAGAGAAAGGGAGCGGTCAAGAATATCACTGGAATCGCGATAATGTTGAAAAAGAGCTGCGAGAAGCCGAACTGGATGAACCTCCTGTTTGACTTCAGCACGGCGCCTAGTATGCTTTCTAGTCCGCCGATCAACGGGTATATTGATAGATATCTCAACTTTCTTGCGGCATAAGCGACGACTTCACCCGAAAAACCCGGAGCGAAAAGTCTTATAACAAGGTCCGGAATCACCAGAAAGACTATCCCCATAGAGAGAAAGACCAGAGAACCCGATATAAGAACCGCTCCGGCGTATCTCTTTGATCTCTCAGGGTCTTCATTCCTTATAGAGTGGTATACAGGCACGAAAATGGCGGCAAAAGCTCCGGCAATTATCCCTGAAAGGGTCGTTGCAGGCGTCATTGCAACAAAGACCGCATCGAGATTTGCGGACGTCCCGAAGAGACCGGCGACAAGCATTTCCCTGAAAAAACCCATGCCCTTCGAGATTATAGAAAAGGTAAGGATCGCTATAGTGCCTACGGCAACCGATGTTGACCTGGAAATTCTTCTCATCATGCCTCCTGTCTTACACTGTATAATTTACCATAGGTGTTATCTGTCTTTCCTTTCTGCGATGGTAAACTTAATGATGAGTATCCAAATTCGGAGATTGGTTCTTTTAGTCGCTTCGTGTATCTTGTTCACAGTGGGATGTACCAGGCTGATTCCCGCCAAACCTGGGCATAAGGTTTTGTTGCTGCATCCTGGCGACAACTCCTTCATCGTCTCCAGAGGAGTGACAGTATTCTTCTATGGAGTCAGTGAGAAGGAGACCATCGTTTACGAAGTGCAGAGCGTATCGGAACGAACGATCCAGGTTGTCTTCCACGAAAGCAGCGGTTCAATTCCCGGGCCGGTATTCGAACTTTCTCACGGCGAATTCGACCTGGACGATGATCAGATCTTGATGATCCAGCCGCTCCTCAGCGCGACTTCCTTCGCCCCGGCAGGAGAGGAGTTTCAGGTACAGTGCAGCATAGATTCCTTCTCCACGTTCGTTCGATTCACAAAAGTGCCTTACTGCCTGTTGATATCAAAGGCAGATGCCCTCTACACAGCACAACATCTGCCCGGAAAGTACCTGCTCGAAGGCGATCTACTCTATCATATCGGACCGAACTGGATCCCTTCACACTCGGCAGTATATCTCGGTGTCGACTATGCCACGGCAATGACAGATGAAGGTCTGGGTCTAAACGACGGAAAGACATTTGGAGAATCCTACCCGTTCTTGACACACGGATACAATCTCGTCGAGGAGGGTGTCTTTGTCTTCCCCAACGATATTGAAAACCACTCTTTTGTGAATCTCTTCAACTACGACACGTACGAATCGCGATGGCTTAAATACTGGTCTTCCGGTTTTACAGGTGCGATGAGATACTCCGGAGATATAACCCCGCTCGAACGGAGACAAATATCCAGATACATATTTGAGGAGGCCAACCACGGGGCGATGTGGTCTGTAGGCCTCGCCTGGTCTGGCTACTTGAATCTTCCCTTCACAAAACGAGATATCTATTCATGCGTCGGCCTAGTTGAAAAGGCCTACGAAAGTGCAGGAAGAAACATCGTTCCATTATGGGAAGACTTGTTTTACTTAAACTCATTTGAGCAGTTCTCGAGAACCATTCCCGTGCCGGAAATCACATCTCCTGTTGGTGAATTGATTGAGTTTAGGGTAAATGCACTGATCGCAGAGTGGCGATTTGTGGGATATGACAAATGGTCCTTCTCCGATCACGCATGGATCTGGAGATCGACGAACGGAGTCGAGCTTCAGTCAGAAGCAGGCACTCTCCTCGACAAGCACGATCACTGCATCTTCCGCTGGACTCCACAAGAAGTGGGCGATTATGAGATTCCCTTCAGATTCTTCGGCGAATTTGGCGAAAAGACGATCGAAAAGGTCCACACACTCACGATTCATGTAGTTGGCGAGTGATAGAAGTTTCTGCGGACGCATTGCTGCCTTCGGCGGGACGCAAGGCGCCGAGGAACACCGGCGGACGCAAGGCTGGCGAAGATCATGCCGGGACGCAAGGCTGGCAAAGATCATGCCAGGTCGCAATGCCCGCTTCGCGGGGATGAAAAACCGCTCTGAGATCAGACGCAAGGCTGCCTTCGGCAGGAGGCGAGGCCGACTTCGTCGGGAAGTGATGCTGGGAAGTACATCCCAGGAAGTGATGCCCGGAAGAGCATCCGGGGAAGTGATGCTGCTTCGCAGGAAGCCTCTCAGGTCAACCGTCAACGGTCCACCGTTCTCCGAGTAAACCCTTCCTCCGATAAGATCAATCGAGAAAGAGCGTTGTCGAGAGGTTCGCTGCGCTCACGAGAGAAGAGAGAAGAACCAGTCATTGGTCAAATGAGACGCAAGGCGCCGAGGAACACCGGCGGACGCAAGGCTGGCAAAGATCATGCCAGGTCGCAATGCCCGCTTCGCAAGGAAGATCTTCAGTGCCAGTCTACTGACGCAGGCCAGTCACCACAAGCAGTGGCGAGAAATACTATAAGAACACCAAACCCGTTTCGCGAGGCCAGTCCGGCTTGCGCCGGGTAAACAAAGACCATTGAGAAAGAGCGTTGCCGAGAGGTTCGCTTCGCTCACGAGAGAAGAGAGAAGAACCAGTCATTGGTCAAATGAGACGCAAGGCCGATTTCATCGTAAAGTGATGCCACCTTCGGTGGGAAGTGATGCGCCGAAGAACATCGGCGGAAGTGATGCTGCTTTGCAGGAGGCAACAAAGCCCGCTTTTCGCTGAGCGCTGAACGCTGGAAGACCAAAATCAGGTGGTCGTTGTCGGTTCTCAGACAGGAGAATAGAGAGTGGGTTATTAGGTACGGGTTAAGCACTTCGGGT
>NZ_DIMV01000100.1:0-410 GCF_002425715.1 Mesotoga sp. UBA5557 | reverse complement strand
GGTTAGGAAGAGCAGATCCCGTGCAGGCGCATCACGGGATGACAGAAGAGGCGCTCATCAGGGCAGGCTCTACGGGATGACAGCCTTTTCTTGCTTTGGGTCATCCTGGCGTGGTTCAGGCCAGGATCCCGTTCTTGAACTAAGAGCGATAACATGAGAAGACGCTTTGAGTTTGAGATGAAGCTTCGCTTCGAGACTGGCAAGAGTGAGGAGAGTGCAGCTCCAATAGCATCACCAGGGTGGGTATTGAGTGTGGGGTCTGGGGTTTGGCGGAAAGAACCGACTGACCCATTCACAATTATCTGATGCTACTGAGAACGAGTAGCTGGCGACGCGTCTTACCGTTGAAGCATGACCTTAATTCCACTCACTTTGTCATCCTCACTTGATCTTGGTCACAATCTGGGCTG
>NZ_DIMV01000091.1:0-3333 GCF_002425715.1 Mesotoga sp. UBA5557 | reverse complement strand
GTGAACCGATAACGGACAACCAGGTTCTTGGTCAAAAACCACGAGATGATAAGAAAGCAAGAGACGGATGAGCTTCATAGAAGATGATGTGGGTAATGATGAGCTGCTCGAGCGGGGATTTAAGATCAAGAGCAGAACATTGATTCATCTGACACTTTCTGTCCAGGTTCTTGCTCAAAAACCACGAGATGATGAGAGAGCAAGAGACGAGCTTCATAGAAGATGATGTGGGTAATGATTGGAATAGAAAGGGGCACTATCTGAATGTGGCAGAGATTCGAATCTCATAATGCCCTTGGAATGAATTCAACGCTATCTTCGACTCTGAAAGGACTCAAGCCAAATGGATTCTTTCAAAGTTCTACTGGTTCTGCATAGAGCTCAAAGGTCAAGACCAAGATTGTAGACCTTTTCAAGAGCCTCCGCTCTTTCATCTTCACTCAATTCGCTGCACATTCCGAAGCTCGCAAAAAACTCCATAGAAACAAAGTCGCAGATCTCTCTCATGCTCTTTTCGACAATCTCGGCTCCAGAATTAGGATCCTCACCACCGTAAGTCATGAGAAGAACAAACTTCTTTCCTTTGAAGGCCTTTTCGTAGTCGAGCGCGTACAATCTGTCGAGGAAAGTCTTCAACTGAGCACTCATGTTCCACCAGTAAATAGGCGTAGAGAAGACAATCACATCGGCTGCAACGACTTCTCCATAAAGATCAAGCATGTCGTCTTCAATTACGCAGGATTCGCCATCATTCTTGCATTTGTCGCAGCCCGCGCACGGTTCGATCCTCTTACCATGTAGAAAGACAGATTTCAGTTCCAGCTTATCATGTCCCTCTCTCATTCCCTTCATGAAATTATCCAGAACAAGCATAGTATTTCCCTTCAATCTTGGACTGCCCATAACAGAGAATACTCTCATAAGCGGACCACATCCTCTCAGTAGTTTTCATATCAGAAAAATCCTTCAGCCGGAGGAGCTCATTCTTCTCTGCGAACTCCTATTATTGTAGGAAGCAAGAGCACTAAGGAACAACATCGTTGAACAATTAGAAGTACAGATCAAATCCCAGGAGCACCGGCAGCGGCCAGAAGAACAACGAGTAATTCATTCTGTCTGTCATTTTGGTGACATCGATAATGCTCAGAGCCGGAGATATTTGAGGCTTTGCGAGCTTCAGTGTCGAGAAAGAGAAGGTAGATGAACCTCTTAGGCCCACGGCAATCATGAATCTTCTTTCAAAAAGATTGAAAGAGAGATTCTCGATTGCAGAAAAGAGTCTTCCGCTGATGCCTGCCTCAAAACTGTGATGAACGTTGTCATAGCTGTAGGAAACTGTGGGACCGGCGTACAACATAACTTGAGTAAAATCTATCGGGCCAATACTCCAGGGATTCGTTATCTTGAAACCGAAGTGATAATATCCCCTTGCCGAGTAGGTTTGAAGGATAAAGGGAAAGTATGCGATTGAAGCTCCGATATTGTTTGAGTTGAAAGTGTATCCATACGCAGAAACAGAAAGAACCACAACGATCAATACTACAAGCAGTAATTTCTTCATCATTTCCACCTCCCGATTGAAGTATATCATCTCGATCTTCTCGAAAAGAAGCTCTGGAAAGGGCCTTGCGGCTATTCTCACCGGCAGGTGTTCTCTTTTCTGTCAGAAGGGTCTGTTCTCCGTATAACCTTTGAAAGGCAAATATCGATCGAGGCTAGGTCTTTGCTAAGAAAACTTGACTCAACTAACATTGAAGTGTAAAATCCTATATGTACGTACATTCTAACTGGGGGCGATTGCCATCACTCCAAAGTACACTCTCATTGAACGTTACTTGCTCGAAGAACTCAAGTCCGGGAAATACTCCGTTGGGGATAAACTCCCCACAGAAAAGGAATTGATGAACAAGTTTAGTGCCAGCAGAGAAACAGTCCGAAAGGCTTTGGATCGGCTCTCTTTCAAGGCTGCGATAGTCAGAAGACC
This sequence comes from Mesotoga sp. UBA5557, assembly GCF_002425715.1. Taxonomy (NCBI): domain Bacteria; kingdom Thermotogati; phylum Thermotogota; class Thermotogae; order Kosmotogales; family Kosmotogaceae; genus Mesotoga; species Mesotoga sp. UBA5557. The sequence continues at coordinate 1,349 of NZ_DIMV01000091.1, read as the reverse complement.
GGGCCTTGGAACCTTCGTCAGTTATGGAAGCGACAACCACCTTGTCGGCATTCTTGTGCAACAGATAACCAGCTACATATTTCCCTATATTGTTCTCGGAGCTGAAGATTATCTCTTCCGGAACGAATACAAGATGTTGTTAGGTAATTCTGCTGAAGATCCAGTGAAGGAGAGGCAGATTCTTTCAGAGTGGATCGAATCAGGAGTGAAGGGCTTGATAATCGACCCCGTCTACAGCGCGACTAAGAGGTCAAACAAGGATCTCGTACAGTCGATGGCCAAATCTGGAGTGAAGATCGTTCTCGTCCACAGTGACTGGAATATTGATAACGTAAGCTGCAATGTCCTCGATGACGCCTACGGAGGGGAAAAGGCATCGGAAATCTTCTTTGAATACGGTCACCAGAGAGTTGCTGTAATCTACAAGTCAACACATCTGCCTGGCGTCATAAGGGCCAAGAGCTTCGTCGACCGTTGCAAGCAGCTTGGATTCACAAAGATTTACGAGAAGTCCTTCAACGTCTCGGAATTCACTGGAGCGCCTATGCAGATAGCTCACGAACTCATGTCTCTCCCCGCTCAGCTGCGTCCGACAGCAGTATTCTGCTACAATGACGCGACCGCTCTTCAGCTTCAGTTAGTAGCCAAAAGACTGGCCTTGAATATACCCGAAGATATCTCCGTAATCGGATTCGATGACGGACCAATCGGGGATTTCAGAGAAGTCCTCACCACCTTCGCCCACCCTAAAGAAGAGGTAGGAAGGAAATCAGTCGAGATTCTTCTAGATATGCTAAATGGCTCCAATACTCACAGAGTTGTTCACAAACCAGAATTGATAGAGAGGAGCTCCGTAGCAAGAGTGAAGGAGTAGAAAAATTTACCGAGGTTGCGGATGGCGGGTTGGGGGTAGGAAAGAGCGGAATAATACGCAAGGCTGCCTTCGGCATGAAGTGAGGCTCGCTGGCGCGAGGAAGTGATGCCACCTTCGGTGGGACGCATTGCACTGAAAAGCATCAGTGGACGCAAGGCTGGCGAAGACCACGCCAGGTCGCAATGCCCGGAGATGCATCCGGGGACGCAAGGCCCGCTCCTCGGGGATGAGAACCACTTCAAATTCAGACGCGGTTCCTAACCAAGAACCTGGACGCGAAGCATAGGAACCTAGAACCCTTCTTTCCGCTCTCACGCGCGGAGGACGGTGAACCGTTGACGGCCAACGTGGTTTTCATCAGCCTGTAGTGGGTCTTTCGTAGGACGGCTGTCGCTTTAGCGTGACGTCATTTAACTCTTTTTTCAAACTTGGCACGGTGAGTAGCCCAGGGGAATTTCACCCCCAGGCTCTCTCA
>NZ_DIMV01000023.1:0-6118 GCF_002425715.1 Mesotoga sp. UBA5557 | reverse complement strand
ACTTCTGCCACTGAAGACTGCCCGTACTGCTCAGCTTTACCACCCAGAAATCTGATTCTCCATAGTTCCCACTCACGTCATGGTTCCCACTCACGTCACCGTCGTTTGACCGGGTGGATCCAGCAACTATATACCCACCGTCACTCGTCTGCTGGATTGAAGCTGCATGATCCCAATTACTTCCACCGAAACACTTCTGCCACTGAAGACTGCCAGTACTGCTCAGCTTTACCACCCAGAAATCTTCCGCGCCATGGTTCCCACTCACGTCACCGTTGTTTGATGCTGTAATTCCAGCAACGATATACCCGCCGTCACTCGTCTGCTGGATTGAAGCTGCAAGATCCGAACCACTCCCACCTAGGCACTTCTGCCACTGAAGGCTGCCAGTACTGCTCAGCTTCACTACCCAGAAATCATACGCGCCATGGTTCCCACTCACGTCACCGTTGTTTGATGATGTCACTCCAGCAACGATATACCCGCCGTCACTCGTCTGCTGGATTGGAATTACTGCATCCCAATCACTCCCACCGAGGCATTTCCGCCATGTTATGTACGGCTCCTCTTCTACTAAGGAATAGGTGAAGCTCCATATTATGATGTTCGAATAAACGCCCTCGTTGTCCTGCGCCCTAACTTCGAAGGTGTGAGCTCCTTCAGTGTAATCATTCCAGTTATAACTGTTGTTCAGGCCATGGTCTGTCCAAGCTCCACCATCTTTCCTGTATTCGTACTTAGCTATACTTCCATACGGATTGCTACCACTCCAAGAGAATGTAGAATTTCTCTGGTTTATGGTTCCTTCTGGACCACCGACTTTACTCACTGTTGGAAGTTTGTTCAGAACAGAAGGACATCCTGTTATAAGAAGTATTACAGCAGCTAGCAGTAAAACCGAAATAGACCATCTCTTCATTACCCCACCTCCATAACCTACGCTTCGCACATGGAGTAAGCACGTTAAGAATCAGGCAATATACGGCAATCTGTGCAACACACTCATATAATCAATATACCACTTGTTACATTTACATCAAAATTAGCAAAGAAATGCTCTGAGATATTCGCCTTTTGTACGAAGTCGGTTTTTAGCAATATGATTACTCACATTTCGCTAGAAAATGCAAATTCATCAACGTCACACCCTTCACGAATCGAATAGCATGAATGATATCAATAGTCCTAATGATTTCCTTTTTCTCCATCCCATGTGGTAACATCTTTTCGGGTTTCCTTTGTGCTTTTTGGTTGATTCAATGCTATCACCATTGAATCTTCTGGAGGTTATTCTTTTCGAGAAACCCATAAGTTGCATTAATTCTTGCAAGGTGTGACATCATATACTCCATAGTCTTGCGAATTTCGTAATCAGGATAATCGGAATTGTTAAGCAATAAGGTCCTTGTTGGATTGAGAGTTTGCTCTTCGGTAGTATTCGTGCAGGGAGATGATCAATGAAAAAACCAAGGGTATCCTTTTTGGTAGCAATATCGATAGTATCAATCATCTTTATGGAAGGATGCCACCTGCTTCCACCTTCTCATTTCATGATGGATATGGTACTTGTCGAAGGCGGTGCTTATGTCATGGGAGACACAACCGGAGATGGAAAAGACAGCGAGAAACCCGCTCATGAAGTGTTCATTTCTTATGACTTCTGGATCGGAACTCATGAAGTAACATACGATGAATACGCCGCTTTCTGCAATGAAGAGGGGGTTCATTTGCCATGGGACAGTAATTGGGGAAAAGGAGAACGGCCTGTTATAAGGGTTTCTTGGGGAGGTGCAGCAAAATACTGCAACTGGCTTAGCGAGAAATCTCTTCTCCCAAAGGCGTATGATAATAGCGGTAATCTTGTGGACAGATTTGGAAATATCACGACGGATATTACAAAGGTTCTAGGATACAGGTTACCAACGGAAGCAGAATGGGAGTATGCTGCGAGAGGTGGCATAATCAGTACCGGAACCTTGTATGCAGGTAGCAATAATGTTGATGACGTGGGGTGGTACTATTACAACTCAGGTCAGAAAACTAGCATTGTTTGTATGAAGATGCCAAATGAACTCGGTATCTATGATATGTCAGGAAACGTACACGAATGGTGTAGTGACTGGTGGGATGAGCAATATTACGACAACTCCACCACTGTCAATCCTTATAATGGCGCAGATTCTGGGTTTAAGTCGATGCGAGGTGGAAGTTTCATCGATAATGCCCACAGCTTGAGTGTGTTTTCACGCGGACATTCACTCTATGAGGGTATCTACAACTGCGCACATCCAAATATCGGATTCCGAATATGTAGGTCTAAACCTTAGAGTATGGGTTCATCACAGATCGTAAAAGTGTAGCTGAACAGACGAACCAGTTTATGCAGGAATATTCATAATTGATAGCTCCTTTATTAGGTTTGTTTTGTCCAAATTATTCTACATAAGCCAAATAGAGCGGTATTCGAGGAGGATGAGCTGAAATCTTTTCGGAAGAAAGTGGGAAAGCAAGAAGTTCAGACGGCTCAATGCTAGACAAATTGAGAAATGTTATCCAACGAGCTTTCAAAAAGCTGCTCGAAAATGATAGTTTTCTTCTAGAAAATGATTTGCATGAACGAGCAATATCGCATTGGTTCGCTGTTTATCTGAATGATGAGATACAGGATTCTTTTCGCAAAGAGAAATACAATGTCGACTACGAATACAACAGAGATATAACTAGAAGTGATGGAAGGGTAAAGAAAGCTTTCCTACTGAGAGACGAGATAAATGCGGAGTTTAAGAATAGCTATAAATGTAAGCCTTTAGAGTATTTTGGTGAAAGAAGTGTATATCCGGACATAATTGTTCATAAGCGTGGCAGCAATGCAGATAATCTTCTTGTTTTAGAAATCAAGAAGGAATACTACAACATTGAAAATCAAACCCTGGTGAGCCATGGGACTTTTGCTTCTTCACTTCTCCTGCTGTCTAGTCAGTTTTGGGCTGCTCCCAAGAGCACCCGCTTTGAAGCAAGTAAGGTGTATCTACAAGCGACGATCTTCAGTTCTCTCCACAAATTCCTAATTTGGATGCTGCGCTATCGTTCGCCAGTGAGTCTTCAAGATAATGTGAAAAGAGTTCTTGATCCCTATTAGCACTTATCAGCAGACTAACCGAGAGAATCATTAGAGCAATTGCGAACACAAGACCAATCGTGATGATTGCAGTCACAATGTGTTCTATAACTGGTTTTCCAGATTCTTTCACGAGAACCACCACTGTGTCTTTACCATAGTAATTCGGTGAGTCATGTCTTTAGCTGTTCTCCAGATGCAACCATTTAAGTTCGTTATGTCTCATTAATCATAGCAGTTCCTTTGCGACAATTTCAATGGTCGTTTTCCGCGAGTTCTAGTTCCTACTGAAAGGTATCTTTCTCTCCGTACACTGCAAGTAATCTATAGCACAATGATACATTTTCAGTATTCCACAAACACGATAGGCGGCCTGCAAACGCTGCACGGCTCAAGCCAAGGTAAACAGCTTCCGAAAGCCTAATCGGAATTCTGCTTTCAAGCAAACACTGGCAGTGATATTGATGATACTTCTCCCCGGTGTTTGTTATGTACACGATCGGGTTATACGGTGGTTCTGCCGTTACACTGGCGAATTCCTCTTCAGACCACAAGCCTCTCTTCTCAAGTCCTGCCTGTCTTCCGCATTCAATGAATACCTCCATGTAGGAACCGTTGAAGGGATGTCTCGTGTAAGCGTGTGCGTATCCGTTTGCAACATCCAGCAGATTAAACAAAACTAACGAGTCTCGCCTTTGCAGGTTGCTGGCAACCAGACATAAGCCAGGAACCTTCCGTAAGTGTCTTTTGGCAATTCATCATAAGTCAGGAGTACTCTTAAGTCTTCTAGCAGTAGTCTGGCGAAGTCGGACGCCTGGATCCGAATCTTTCTACGGACTGATGGCGATGGCTGCTGTCGGGAGAATCGATGCCAATTAAACGGATGACTTCGATCAGATTCAGGTACTTGTGCCGGATAACTGTGAGTGAGTATGTCACCATCTATGATGCTTGACACGATGGCCTCGTTATGATCGGCTGCCTCGTCGAACCGGTCAAGGAATTCCTCACAGTAGCTCAGTTCCAAACCAACGATTTTCAATGAGGTTGGCGTCAGGGCAAGAGAAAAAGTACCGATAAGCGGAACCAGAACAAGCAAGATTCTTTTCTTAAGGCTTCCTTGTATCTTCATTGACTTCCTTCAGAAGGCTCTGCGTACTCCCAAGTGCCGTCTGGGTAGAGTATCACATCACTTCCTTCTTCTGTAATGGCTGTTATAAAGTCTTCCTCAACTACGCTAATAGAGGGAAGCTTCAATTCAGGCGGTTTGCAGACGCGGCAAGGAATGTATCCCCTCCTTGCTGCTTCTGATAGGACAATAGGTATCTTGCTGTTCTCGAGGAAGCGGCAGCTTTCGATGTGGTATTTATCTCCGGTGCTTGTTATGTAAACAATAGGGTCATACTCAGGCAGCAAGATGCTGTCTGGCTTTTCTTCCTTCCATAAACCAAACCGTCCGAGTCTGGCAAGCCTTTCAGCTTCGATGAAGATTCCCATGTAGTTCTCATCGAACACATATCTAGTATATGCATGCCCGTAACCGCTAGAAATGAGAAGAAGATTAAACAGGATATTATATGTCTCTCCCTCGTACTCTGCAGGAAGCCACACGTAAGCCAGGAGTCTTCCGTAAGTATCAACGGGATTCCAGTCGTAGGAAAGGAGGACATTCTCATCTTCCAGTATTGCTTTCGCGAAATTAGAGGCTTCAATCGCGAAATGCTCGACACTTTTTTCGGGATGAACGCTTTCCGGTGTATCCACTCCTATCAGCCTTATTTTTTCAAGAGCATCCGGTGTTGTCCTTCTTTTCAAGGTGATCGTGTCACCGTCGACGATAGACCAGACGACGGCTTCATCGTACTCCTGGATGCCCTCAAATAGAATAAGATGCTCTTCAAAATAAGTAGCGGTTATGTCGCCGAAGCGAAGGGTAATTGGAGTCATGGCAAGAACGGCTGTCGATGCAGCTAACAGAAGGAGAAGTAGGATTCTCTTCATAGTGATCCCCCTTATTCTCGTTCTCGATTCCCCATAATAAAAAGCCGCATCCAGATAGATTATAGATGAGTTTGCACTGAAAACAAAACCCGGCTTTGAAGCCGGGCTATAGAAGAAGGTGAAATACAGTGCGTTTGTTTGTTTTCGAGTCGCTTAGAAACATTGTGTTTCTCAATCGCTATCTGTACATAGCTATTACTTCACCAGCACCTTCATGGCCGTCTTCCAAAGTCCCCTGTTAAGGAACATGACGACGAGGTCAATCAAGACATCCAGGATGAAGTCGAAGAATTTTGGATCGATCTTCCACTCTTCATCCGGAAGCGCATCCTTTATCATCTGTTTCACTTTCTCTTTCTTCTCAGCCCCGTTGCCGGGACTCTCTACGTAACTTGCAAAGACGGTTATTAGAGAAATCAATTGTCGTATGAAATCCATAGCTACCTCCTGTTGATTTCGTCCTTCGTCCAGGATCGTGAACCCGTCCCTCGTCCTTGGATAGACACTGACAGCATCTTTGAGCTATCATTTCTCTGGAGGTGGTCTTCATGGCCGATTCTTATCAGAATCTAGATGTGTATAAGCTGAGTATGAAGTTTGCCTACGACGTTTATCAGATTGTCTCCGCTTTCCCTGACTTCGAGAAATTCGGCCTTTCTTCTCAGTTGAGGAGAGGCGTTATCTCCGTTCCCTCTAATATCGCCGAAGGATCAGGCCGTCAGTACAAGAAGGAGTTTGTGCAGTTTCTCTTCCTGGCAAAGGGCTCTCTCAGAGAAGCAATGACACAACTCGAACTCTCGAAGATGTTTGGATATTAGATGAAGAGACTTTCAGTCAGATAAAGGATCAGGCTAACAGACTCCATAAGATGCTTAACAGGTTGATCTCCAGACTGAAGAACCCGGGTGGCTGAGCCACCCGGAGCCAAGGACGCCAGACGGGTCCTCGGGTTTGGACGATGGACGGTTCTAGATGAGATTAAACAACTCATTCTTCTGG
>NZ_DIMV01000007.1:0-2995 GCF_002425715.1 Mesotoga sp. UBA5557 | reverse complement strand
AAACCTATAGAAAATAACTCTACCTTACTCTTTTCAATGCTTCACGAAGATTTTCATCGTTAGACTTTTCGGGAATGAAGGCTACAAGTCAGGAATAAGAGCGCATTATGATGTGCTTGAGGTCACGTGGAAGGTGGCGAAAGATGTCTGCCCCGATGAGATCATGGATGATAATCAAAGAGATGCACTTATGATTGTTATCCGAATGAACAGGGTCAGACTCCAATTCTCTTGGCACTGTGAAACAAAGGACATATGCTATTATTCAGATACTAGCGATTCTGTTTTATGACTGCCAGGAGAAAGACATGGAAGATAACGGACAAAACGAAGTAGGTAATCGATTCAAGAAGGGTTGTTTCTTCGAGACCATCAGCCTGTTTGAGGTACAGACGGTGCCCTTTCTCAATGCAGAACTCGTCCCTCTTTTTGCTGGTCTTCGGGAATTAGGAGAAACGACCCACGAAGAGACCCGCGTGTTATTCATTGCGAGCGGAAACTTGGACCAGCCATTTACAATGTGCTCTTCGATGTATTCCAATGTATGGATCTCATTCAATAAGAGCGTAGTAAGGGAGGTAGTTCTTCAAGCCTCTCTTTTTTGTGATTTGAGGTTAGTTTATTGCTTAAGGGAGATGATTTATGCCTGTGAAAATCCTGGTTGTCGATGACTCGGCGGCTGATCGCCTTATGATTGAGAAGATGTTGAGCGAGTACGATCTTCTGACAGCTAGTGATGGCGTGGAAGCAATGCAGAGAATAGATGAGCACGAAGAGATTCAGCTGATCATACTCGACCTTAATATGCCCAGAATGAATGGATTCGAGGTTCTGGCGGCGCTGAAGGCGGATGATCGCTATAAGAGAGTACGAACAATAATACTGACAAACTATGAAGAACTGGAAGACGAAAGCAAAGGTCTGGAACTTGGTGCTGTGGACTACATAAGGAAGCCTATTAGTATAAATGCTTTGAAGGTTCGAGTCAATATCCATCTTGAATTGCTCAGAAGTCGGCAGCTGGAAGAACAGAAGCAAGTCGAGCTAAAGTCAGTGTTCAACACAATCTTTAGCCGGGCACCGATTGGAATTTCGATTTCCTACGCTAGCGGTCCCAAAGATAAGAATGTGGATCCAGAAACACAGATCAACTCAGCATTCGAGCAAATTACCGGTAGAACGAAAGAGGAGTTGATTGAGCTTGGCTGGGCAAGTATTACTCATCCAGACGATCTGGAGAAGGATCTAGAGAATTATAGAAAGCTGAAATCAGGCGAAATCCAGAGCTATACAATGGAGAAGAGGTTTGTGAGGCCAGATGGTTCTTCTGTATGGGTTGAAATGACAGTGGCGTCCTTCCATCTGCCGGGCGAGAGTGAAAGCGGCCATATTGCCCTTCTTAAGGATATATCCAGCCGTAAGGAGTTCGAGAATACACTCAGATATAGCTCTGAACACGATAGTTGGACTGGCCTATATAACCGCAACTACCTGAAAACTCTTCTGGAAGGAGATGATGAGAACAGACTGCGGGAGAAAAGAGCCTTAGTGAGCGTGGATTTAAGTACAGTGCAGTCACTGACATCTACTTATGGATTTCAATACACTCAGGACCTTATAAAGAAGATTGCAGATATGTTGAGGCAGTTCTGCACAGATAGGCGCCTGCTTTTCAACACATACGAGAATCAATTCGCATTCTACTTGAAGGGCTATAAAGACAAGAACGAACTGACGAAATTTTCCATAGAAGTTGCAAAGCAACTGGAGCCTGTCCTTCTGATGGAAAGGATTAAAGGTGGTATTGGAGTAATTGAAATCGGTGAAGGTGATGAGAAGGATGCCGATCTCCTACTGAGAAGGCTTCTAGTCACATCTGAGAAGGCTTTCAACATATATGATAGAAACATTGGAATCTGTTTCTATAACGAAGAAATCGAGAAACAAATGGTTCGAGAACAGCAGATAACCTTAGAACTGGCGAAAATCTCGACAGACGAGAAGGATTTTGGGCTCTTCGTGCAATTCCAGCCGATTCTTGATCTGAAGTCTAATAAGATAAGCAGTTTTGAAGCTCTGGCGAGATTGAGTATTGAAGGACTTGGCCCGGTGCCGCCTCTGGAATTCATCCCGATAGCCGAGAAAACAAATCTTGTCGTTCCGATCGGCAGGAAGATTATTCTCCAGGCACTCGGTTTCTTGAATAAGCTGAAGAGAAGTGGTTATGGATCGATCGGGGTTTCAATCAATGTCTCGGCCATCCAGTTATTGAGGGACGGTTTCACAGATAGCCTTCTTGAGATGATAGAGCAAACTCAGGTCCTTCCTAAGAATGTTGGACTCGAGATCACCGAGTCGGTATTTGCCTCGAATCACGAGAAAATAAACCGTATTCTTGGCAAACTGAGTGATATAGGGATTCATACAGCCATAGACGACTTTGGGATCGGATACTCCTCTTTTGCAAGGGAAAGAGATCTAAACGTGAACTGTCTCAAGATAGACAAATCCTTCATAGATAGGCTGCAGTATCTCGAGAGCGATGATGCCATCACCAGTGACATCATTTCGATGGCACATAAGCTAGGTCATTTTACTATAGCTGAAGGGGTAGAACACGAAAGGCAGAAAGAGTATCTGGAGAAATGGGGTTGCGATAGAATACAGGGACATTTGATCAGCAAACCACTGGACGAAGAAGACGCAATTAAATTCCTGGAGAAATACAATCGCCAGTAAAGATCGCCTTAATCGTGGATCTCGCGGGTGGTAGGTCAGGAGCATATAGCAAGAGCTTGACACAATCCTCAAGAAGCAAATTGAAGCAATATGATCAGAGCCACTCACTTTGTCATCCTGTAGAGCCTGCCCCAATGAGCCTGCCCTGATATGCATTTGTTCAGGGCTCCTGTTTGGGGCTCCTGTTTGGGGGCTCCTGTTCAGGATCTGGTCTTGAAGTACCGAGGTTGCAGGTAGGTGGTTGCAGGTTCGAAAA
>NZ_DIMV01000044.1:0-86873 GCF_002425715.1 Mesotoga sp. UBA5557 | reverse complement strand
GAGCGACAAGCAAGTACGCATTCTTCTAACTCACGGCCATGCCGATCACACGCACGATGCCGATCAGATTGCCGCAAGCGCGATTATTATACATGAATTGGACAGACCATTACTACTAGATCCAAGTAAAAGCTTTCTCACCTTTTTCGGAAAGACTCGTCTTCTTATAGAAGAAGGCTTGATTGTAACTCCCGAGATTCTTCACAGACCCTGGAAGTGTCTTCACACTCCCGGACATACAAAGGGTTCCTGCTGCTTCATGTACGGAGAGAGATACCTTTTTTCTGGCGATACAGTCTTCTCGAATTCGGTTGGAAGAACTGATTTGCCAGATGGCAATGGAATAGAGATGGAGAGGAGTCTTAGAAAGCTCAAGCAGTTCTTCATTGAAAGACCTGATTTGATAGTGCTTCCAGGCCACGGGCCGGAAACGACGGCTCAAAGTATTCTTAGGGAGAACCCCTTTTTCACGTAGGAATCTCCTTCTTGAAGTTCCTTGATTTCAGCTCCTGAAGCTTCTTGTTCTGTCTGTTCCAGTACTTTCTATTGAAGAAGCCTGCTTCTACCTCTTCTTCCTCTAGAAGCGAGGTCATTTTTCTCGCAATATTCCTGCTCTTATCGAATGCCTGCTCCGAGAGATCATCTGCTTTCATTTTCCCGGCAGTCAACAACAGATCCTGTTCAAACTGAAGGCAGTACTCTCTCCACAACTCTTTTGCCTTTGAGTCTCGTAGAATAGCTAGCCGGATGAATTTCTCCCAGCTCCCCCAGTAGTTGATCCCGTCTTCCGGTTCGTCAAATGGAAGGCTTGATTCGTAGCTATCAAACCATACTGGCTTGAACACAGATAGACAGGGGACACTACTATTAGTTATCCATATTTCTGGCTTCTCTCCCAGAACAACTACCATCGAAGAAGTAGTCTGACTGCTGACTAATGAGGCACCGGCGTGCATACAAATATTTCGCATTGAACCGAGGTGTTTGCTATTTTCGTGATCTCTAAGAATCTCAAAGCTTCTTTCGATACTTACTTCTCCCTCTTCCAGAAGCTCTTGCATTCTTCTAAGTCTTGTTCCTGCGCCCGAGAATTTCCTAATTAGTTTCTTTTCGTATGATTCGGCAAAGCTAAACGCTTTCCCGGGCTTATGCCATCCGTGATTTTCTGCGTTTCGAATGACCTGAGGATGACCGTCATCAAAGTCGTCTCCAAGAGTCAGACAGTTTGATATCGCGGCAGATCCTTTCACCTTCTTCGAAACCCAATAGCTATCGGAGGTTTCCAGAACCCACGCATTTTCTCTATCTGCTATCAGAAAAGAGTTGTGATAATATAAATATTTGGTGAAACCTCCGTTAGCTCCCTGACCGTAATCTTCAATCAACTCAACAATCGTTTTGACAGCATGTTCGGCACTTTCCGATCTCTCCAAAGCAATCCTCAATATGTCCATACCCAGGAGACCGTCTCTCCGGACCGTCTCCTTCGTGAAAACCGCTTCATTTCCTATAACAACTCCCTTGTCATTGACTCCCATTTCGCCACCCCACATCCACGATGGCTTCGAAATGAGGATCGCGTTAGTCTCGCTAACCTGGCTGACTCTCTGCGTTGTTGTGAACAAATCCGTTCCATTACCTGTTAAACGAGGAAAGAAATGGATCGATTGCGGCTCATTTGGCTCACGGTCGCTGTTCTTTCCGAAAATCGTTCTGCCATCTGCTGTAGAACTACCAAGAACTACAAAGGAATCACACATGATCTCACTTCTTATGGACTCTTCAGAAGATATCTCAACTGCCCAAAATACTCATGAAGAGCAGAAAGATTTGCATCGAGCGCCCGCTGGTTAGGAAGAAAATCTACGTAGCTGAGTTTTGTGTGGTCATACATGTAATCCGTTGGAAAAGGCGTAACACGTAGAGAGAACTTCTCAAACGAACTTACCGCCCTTTTCATATGAACGGCAGAAGTCACGAGAATTACACTGCTCCAGTTGAACTGACTGCAGATATCTGCCGTATAATGCGCATTTTCCCAGGTTGTCTGAGCTCTAGGCTCGACAATCACCCTGGCAGATGCGACACCTCGATCAAGAAGCCAATCCCTCATTAGCTCGGCAACAGTAGACGTTGATCGACCGGGCATGAATGATCCTGTCACAATTATCGGCAACTTTGTCTGAAGATGTAGAGTATATGCCTTCGATAACCGCGCTACGGTGTGATTGTCGAGCACCTGACCTTCAGGAGAAATGATTATCCCACTGCTTAGTACCACTATTGCCTGACCGTTCACGGCACGAGGAGCAGTGTATGCCCTCTCTAAAGGCTGAAGATAAAGGTGAGTACCAAGACCAGTTGAAAGTAGATACACAAAGAAACACAGAACAATAACAACAATTCCTATTACCTTTGTCCGTCTTTCTTCGCCCTTTCTGATCAAGATAACTGCAATTATTAGAAAGATGAGTATGAAAAGTCCTGGCGGTGTCAATATTGCCGAAGCGAATTTTTCAAGATACAGCAATGCCGTCACCTTCTTTCGCTCTTTCCTCCAAGTGCAGCCATTATACCTTGAAGATTGTCAGTTATTATTATGTCGGCTTCACCCTTGACCTTCATAAGTAGTCCAGGATCGTTTAGAGTCCAAAGCGCAACTTTTATCCCTCTGCTTCTGACAAAGTCGATTAGACTCACTCCCAGCTCAAAACCAATCTCATCAAACAGCTGAACCGGAAGATTAAATGAAAAGGGTTTGTACTCCATGAGTTCTTCAAAATACTTGGCAGGATTCTTTCCTCTTGCTTCTTCACCGATAAGAAGCCCAATATTCGCCTGAATATCACATTCCTTAACTCTTCGCATACAATCGTGATGGAAGGAAGAGAAGAGAGTTCTTTCCATCGCATTGAAGCTTTTCACCAACGGAACAACTACATCAGCGGCCCGGGGATCCTTGATCTCAACATTGATATAGGCCGTTTCGGGAAGCTCAAGATAAACTTCTTCGAGCGTGGTAAGGCCTTCTGGATTGACGAGATTCATCTTCTTCAAGTTCTTGAAAGTCGTCTCTCCGACTACAACATCTGCCCCGAATGTTCTCTTCAGATCGGGATCGTGATTCACTACAAGCACCCCATCACTGGTAATTTGAACATCAAGTTCTACACCATCTGCTCCAATCTGAACTGCCTTGATTAAAGAAAGGAGGGAATTTTCCCCATCCCCTATACCCATGCCCCTGTGTCCTAGAATTATAGGTCTGGAATCCATAAGAACCTCCGTCTCCTGCAAATGACTTTCATCAATGCAAATCAACTTGACTAACATCTGAAACCCCGTTTCTCGCTCCTCAATTCCGGCAACTGCACATATTTACAATTATAGCAGCATACTTTGCCTGTTCATGAGTATACGTGAATATGCTGATTTTCTTCAGGAGAAGAAAAGGAATTATACTTGTAATAGACATTATATGGAGGCGATACCTTGGAGAGAATTACTGAGCATCCATTGCTTTCGTTTGAGCGCAGCGAGAAGATCACTTTCTTTTTCGAAGGGAGAGAGCTTTTGGCGTATTTGGGTGAGTCCATTGCGGCTGCTCTACATGCAAACGGTATAAGAAATCTGCGATACAGCCCCAAGAAAGACCGCCCTCAAGGGCTTTTCTGCGCAATAGGAAAGTGTTCTTCCTGCTTAATGGAAGTAGATGGAAAACCAAATGTTCGCACTTGCATAACTCCGGTGAGACCCGGAATGAGAGTTAGAAGGCAGCCAGGTAAGGGTGAGATCAGTGAATAATCTCGATCTTCTTGTTGTAGGCGGTGGACCGGCCGGATTGTCTGGCGCATTAGAAGCAGCGAGAAGCGGTCTGTCGGTACTGCTGGTAGATGAAGCGGTTTCCACTGGAGGACAGCTCATCAAGCAGACACACAAGTTCTTTGGCAATGAGGGTTTCTTTGCGTCAGTTAGGGGATATGAGATAGCCGATAGATTGAACGAAGAGCTGAACTCATTCGAGAATGCCAGAATACTGACGGAGCACTCTGTCATCGCAATCTATCCCGACGGTGTCCCAGTAGTAGATATGAAAAGGGACACGACTGAAGTGTTAATGCCTAAGAAGATACTTCTAGCAACGGGCGCATCAGAGAAATTCCTGCAGTTCGAGAACAATGATCTACCAGGTGTATACGGAGCCGGTGCCGTCCAGACTCTCATGAACCAGTTCGGTATTCTTCCCGGCACGAACGTTCTGATGATCGGGTCTGGAAATATCGGTCTTATTGTCTCTTACCAGCTGATGCAGGCCGGTGCAGAGGTAAAAGCAATAATCGAGGCTTCTGACAAAATCGGGGGCTATCAGGTGCATGCCGACAAAGTGAAACGACTGGGTATCCCAGTAAATCTAAGGCACACAATCTCAAGAGCCATCGGAAAGGATTCAGTCAAAGGAGCTGTGGTTTCTGAGCTTGACGAGAGATGGAGACCGATTCCGGGAACAGAAAGAGAGTTCGTGGTCGATACCATATGCATCGCAGTGGGATTATCTCCATCGATAGAACTAGCTGCCCAAGCTGGTTGCGTGATTGAATACATACAGGAGTTAGGAGGTTATGTCCCTCTGAGAAATGATGACATGAGAACCTCAGTACCCGACCTGTTCGTGGCTGGTGATGTTTCGGGAATAGAAGAGGCAACAACGGCAATGATAGAAGGAAGAATCGCTGGACTTACAATCGTTGAAGACTTAACTGGCAGATGTGATCAGGAAAAGCTGAACTACTTGAAGGAAACATTAAGGAAGTTCCGCAGTGGTCCTTCCTCATCAAAGACGAGGTCCGGTATAAGAAAACTCGGAGGGAAAGTTGAGGAGGCTTCTTTTAGTGAAAGAATCGAATGTGACTTTGATAGCTACAAAGGGAAGTTGCGACCCATAATCGAGTGCTTTGAGCCGATCCCCTGTAATCCTTGCGAAACGAGTTGCCCGGTTGGAGCAATAAGAGTTGGAGAGAACATCAACTCTATTCCCACAATAGACTATTCCAGGTGTACTGGTTGTAGCATTTGCGCCACTAAGTGTCCAGGTCTTGCGATTTTCATGTTCAGAGAGAACAAAGACGGAACCTCATCGATCGGTATCCCCTACGAGTTTCTTCCCCTGCCCGTAAAGGGTCAGTATGTAAGTGCATTGGGAAGGAATGGGGAAGTGATATGTACGGCAGAGGTGGAAAGAGTAGCTAGGTCTCCAAACAAAACAAATCTTGTCTACATCATTGTTCCTTCGGAAGTTGCACAAGGAGTCAGAAACATTTTCGTGCCTTCACAAGAGGCAGAAACCATTGTATGCCGTTGTGAAGAAGTCACAGTTGATCAGATAAGAAAAGCGATAAAAGATGGGTATAAGGATTTCGAAGAACTGCGTAGGTACTTGAGAATAAGTATGGGACCCTGCGGGGGTAGGACGTGCAGACTAAATACTTTGATGATTCTGTCAAGGGAGACGGGAGTGCCTGTTGAAGAGCTTGCTCCAGGGATCTTCAGACCACCTTCTATGCCTGTAAGCTTCAAAGCAATAGCTGAAACTGGAGTTGATGATAGTGAAGAGTAGGTACAAAGTTGTTGTTATCGGCGGAGGTGTAATCGGAACTGCAGTTGCCTTCTATCTTGCAAAAAACGGTGTGAGCGATGTTGTTGTTCTTGAGAAAGACTATCTTTCTTCAGGTTCTACTGGTCGGTGTGGCGGAGGCATAAGACAGCAATGGTCTGAGAGAATGAATGTGAGACTGGCAATGCGGAGTGTTGAGCATTTTAAGAGATTCGAAAGCGAAGTGGGGTTCGATATCGAATACTTTCAGGGAGGTTATCTTCTTCTGGCCTACACAGAAGAAGAGGTTTTGCTTTTCGAAAGAAACACCAAGATGCAACAGGAAGAGAATCTTGATGTTGAGCTCCTGACAAAAAACGAAGCATCTTCGAGGTTCTCGTTTATCGACATGTCAGGTGTTAGAGCCGCCGCTTACTGTTCAAGTGATGGTCACGCAAATCCTCACCTGACAACGTTTGCATACGCTAGGGCCGCTGAGAGAATGGGGGTTGAGGTCTTAACTCATACATCTGCAGAAAATATCATTACCGAAGATGGAAGAATTGTGGCTGTACAAACAAGCAAAGGTAAGATCGAAACAGAAGTTGTCGTTAACGCTGCCGGCGGATACTCCCATGAGGTGGGAGCGATGGCTGGAGTTGAGCTTCCTACCGAGTCCTATAGACACCAGATCTTCGTAACGGAGCCTCTAGAGCATATTATGGATCCGCTGGTCATAAGTTTCGAGAACAACTTCTACATAAGACAGACAAAGGCGGGAAACTTCATCATGGGGCAGGGTGACAAGGACGAACTCCCTGGACATAATGTTACCCCAACTTGGAAGTTCCTAAGAGAAATGACCGAGAAGATGCCTAAATTCTTTCCATTCCTACGCGACGTTAGAGTATTGAGACACTGGGCAGGTCTCTATAACATGTCTCCCGATGCTCAACCCATCATCGATCGCGCCGTCGATATTGATAACTTCTACTATGCAATCGGGTTCTCCGGTCACGGATTCATGTTAGCACCGGCTGTTGGAGAGGCTGTCGCCGAATGGATAGTACATGGAGAACCGAGAAGCGTTGACATTTCAAACCTGAGCCTAAATAGATTCCAGGAAGGCTTTACAATAGAAAAAAACGTAGTATAGGAGGTTACGAAGATGTTTGAAGCGACAGATTTCCAGATAATTCCGCCTTTTAGAAACGAGCCTTATATCAATCCCGACGACCCCGACGTAAGATCCTTAATGAATCATGCTTTTGAGAAGATCCGATCTCAAGGTAAGGATTATGATCTGTTCATCGGAGGCAAATACTATTCGACCGACAAGAAAATCATCTCAACAAATCCAGCAAATCCAAATGAAGTCGTCGGGAGGGTTTCAAAAGCCAACAAGGACCTTGTTGACAAGGCAATGGAAACCGCTTATCAAGCATTCAATACATGGAGCAGGCTGCCGGCTTCAGAAAGGGTCAAGCCTTTCCTAAGAGCTGCACGCATTATGAGGGAAAGACGGTTCGAACTTGATGCAACTATGATTCTCGAAGTTGGTAAGAGTTGGATAGAAGCAGACGCCGATCTTGCAGAAGCGATAGACTTTCTTGAATTCTACTCTAGAGAAGCCCTCAGATACGCGAGTCCTCAACCACTTGTTCAGATTCCAGGCGAACTAAATGAACTGATATATATCCCGTTAGGAGTTGGGGCAATCATTCCTCCCTGGAATTTCCCTGGGGCGATTATGGCTGGCATGACAACAGCGGCCGCAGTTTCGGGAAACTGTGTACTACTGAAACCCGCATCGGACTCACCGGTGATAGCTGCTAAATTTGTTGAAATACTTAAGGAAGCGGGACTTCCAGATGGGGTAGTCAACTTTGTGCCAGGTTCGGGAAGTGAAATCGGCGATTATCTGGTAGAGCATCCGCTTACAAGGTTCATCTCGTTCACGGGTTCGAAAGAAGTTGGATTGAGAATTAACGAACTGGCGGCAAAGCATAACAATGGGCAGATATGGGTGAAGAGAGTGGTTCTGGAAATGGGAGGCAAAGACTGTGTGGTCATTGATGAAACGGCCGATATTTGTGCAGCTTCATCTGGAGCTGTAATTAGTGCGTTTGGCTTTCAAGGACAGAAATGTTCCGCCGGATCAAGGATTATCGTGGTCGAGGATGTCTATGACGAGATAGTTCGATTAGTGAAGGAGAAAACCGAGGCTCTAACCGTCGGAGATACAACTGATCCTAGCAACTACATCGGCCCCGTCATCAACGAAGACGCAGTGGCCAAGATTCTGAGCTACATTGATGTTGGGAAGAGAGAAGGCAAATTGATAACCGGAGGTAACTCTCTCCAAAGAGAAGGATATTTCATAGAGCCTACAGTGTTTGCCGACGTGTCGCCTGATGCAGTGATTGCACAAGAAGAGATCTTCGGACCGGTAACAGCGATTATTAGAGCACACGATTTTGATCACGCAATCGAGATTGCCAACGGTACGGAGTACGGACTAACTGGGGCGCTTTACAGCAAGGATAGGAAGAGAATCGAGAGAGCTAAGGCAGAGATTCACGTTGGAAATCTATACTTTAACAGGAAGTGTACTGGAGCACTTGTAGGCGTCCAACCGTTCGGTGGATTCAATATGTCTGGTACAGATTCCAAAGCAGGTGGAAGAGATTATTTGCTGCTTTTCCTCCAGGGAAAATCGATTAGCGAAAAAATCCTCTAGTATGCAAGAAGGCCCTTTGCGGGCCCTTCTTGCATTATCAATTTCGCTCCATAACTCTCTTGACCCAAACTGTTCCGCTGAGATGGATGGTTGCTGTTGAACTTGAAGTGGCGGCATAATTTTAGATTGCCACCCAATGGACATCTTCTGCCATTCCAGTGATAATCTCGAGAAACATTTCCAGAGTCTTGGAATCTCTCGATTCAATTTCGAAATAGTTTTCTCCCGGATTAATCACATTAAATAGTCAGTGATCTGCTATGAAAGACGGGCTGTCTAAAAACCTCGGCAGATCTTTGTTTTCTTGGCTCTCTGAACACGTAGAAGTCGATGTCTATTGAGTCTTGTGGGTGAGGCTTTTGGAGAGCCCATTCAACTCGCGCCATGACTTCAAGACCAACAACTGCGAAATTGTGAGGAAGATCCAACTGCGTCTGCTTTCTGGCCTCGTAAATGATCTCGTCCAACTAAGGAACTGTCTCGGTTCCGAAGGCAAAGCTCGAAAACGCAACGGGACTCCCGCGAAGTTCAAAATCAATGGCTTCTATTATCCCTTCAACGATCGGAATAGATACTGGAAACAAGTACAAGCATGAACTCGCGAGCATGATCACGAAAGATCAAGAGAGTAACAAGAATGCTTTCTTCAGTATTTATAACGCCTCCCTTCTCATTTTCCATTTATTGAGACGAAAATCTTAATCGATTATCGCCATTACTTCTTTCACAACATCGTCGGTCAATCTTTCCTTCAAATCTAGGGCTTTGAGGTTTTCTCTAAGCTGTTCAACCCTACTAACTCCAAGGATAATTGAACTAACGTTTTCGTTCTTGAGGATCCAGGCAAGTGCCAGCTGAGCGAGTCCCGTCTCGAGCTTCTCTGCGACATCTGCCAGCTTGGCAACCTTTCTTAGATTTTCTTCAGAGAATATTCTGTTCTCTTCAAGATGCTTTTTCAAACCGGGGAACTTGGCTAACCTACTGTTTTCCGGAATACCACTGTTGTACTTCCCCGTAAGAAGACCACTGGCAAGAGGGCTCCAAACAGTAAGACCAAGACCGTACTGTTTGTAGATAGACTGATACTCCGATTCAACCCTTTCTCTCACAAACATGTTGTACTGCGGCTGCTCAACAACAGGAGGAATAGCATTCAACTTCTCGGCAGCTTTGTGGGCTTCTTCCAGCTCTTTAGAACTCCATTCAGATGTCCCCCAGTAGAAGGCAAGACCGTTTCTGACAATGTAATCCATTCCAAGGACTACTTCCTCCATCGGAGTCTCGGGATCTGGTCTGTGAGCATATAGTATATCAACATATTTAAGCTGGAGTCGTTTGAGAGAATTCCAGGTCCCCTCAAGAAGGTGCTTTCTTGAGAGTCCCTTCTGATTTGGTTTGCTTCCTCCCCAGAAGATCTTCGTGGAAACGACAACTTCCTCTCTTTTGAACTCCTTCAGGATCTCGCCCATCATTGATTCGGCCATACCGCTGGCGTATGCCTCAGCGGTATCAAAAAAGTTAATTCCCGCTTTATATGCCTCTCTCATGGTTTCTCTTGCGTTATCGATATCTAGTTGCGCTCCAAAAGTAAGCCATGATCCGAGACTGAGCTCACTAATAAGAAGACCACTTCTTCCAACTTTGCGATATTCCATAACTTGTCGAACCTCCTTCTCAATGCCGATATAGATTGTTTTAATTATATCATTGTATTCTTTGATACAAATCATGTGGAGGGGGAAACGACAATCGGTTAGCGAAAAGCTTTTGAGAACACGAGAGCGTGGTTTGATGTCAAAAAGCAGGACGATAAGGGCTGGAGCAAGGTTTGGTTATGCAGCCAGAACGGCCAGTCAAACTGCGTATGGTAAGCCTCTGGTTGCCCGTCAACCGCTTCTTTCATGCACTCGGCAAATCCCTGATCTCATCAACAGTATCTGGACTTCGATTTCTACATATGAATTAGGATCAACGTTTGGCGACTTTTTATCATCGACAGAAAGAGTATTGGAGTGAACCCGTTACACACAACTCAGTTGTTGAATGGATTTTCTTTCTTCTCTGATAAACTTGGAGTGAGACTAGAAGAGGAGGTGTTGCATATGTTGGAGAGAACGGATGGGGCATCCGGCATAGAAGGTATCACTTATCAAACTTTGAGCGGTCTCAGCTATTGGGCTGGATTTGTCGGTATATGGACTATAGTAGGTGCCGTTCTTGGGATTATTGGGTCTATCGTAGGTATGGTGGCAAACCCCTTCTCGATTTTCGGTGCTATAAGCGCAGTAGTTGCTTTGATTATGGGGCTGAAACTTAGGAGTTCGAAGAAGGAATTAGACTCGTTTGTCCAATCAAAGGCGTCAATCAACTTGGAAATTGCGCTTGACAGCCTTAGACATTACTTCAGAATTCAGGGAATACTAATAATCCTAGCCCTTGTATTCATAGTTATAACAATAGTTTCCATGGCTGCTATGGGTAGTCTAATGGCAAATTACATGAATAGCTTCTGAAATAGCCAAACTTTGGAGGTGACTAGTTGTTCGTTCTGAATATAGTACTTTTCGCAATAATAGCTATACTCGTTTTCCTTTTCTTCCAGTCGAGAAAGAAGACGAGTTTCAAATCGGAATCGATAATCCATAAGGTAGAGAGAATCTCTGAGTTGAGCACTGCCAAGATGACTACCTTGCTGATTTTCGAACCCGAGAGAGGAAGTCTCGTTCCAGGAACGGTCCAACGATTCATCTTCATCGTTCCATTCCAGGTACGTGGTTATCTCGATCTGAGGAGATTAAGGGAAGATTCCATAGAGGTCCATGAAGGTGAAGCAAGAAGAATAAAACTCACCCTTCCTGCTCCCAAACTCGAAGTGACGATACCTCAGAGTAAGATTCCAGACATCAAAGTAATCAATCAAAGCGGAGTACTCGTAAGAATCTTTGGGAACAGGGATATGCTTAAGACATTTCAGTCATACAGTAAGGAGATTGAGAAACAGGCACTTCAGAGTGCATATGAGATGGGGGTTGAAGAGACTTCAAAAGAAAGCGCGAGAAATTTCTTTCATGGGCTCTTTCTTGGAATGGGGTTCGATGAGGTAGTTGTTCTTTTTGAGCAAGATCAGGTGCCTGACGCACAACCTTCATCTGAAACAATCAGAAGTGATAGAAAAGGTTGAGCTTATAGAAGCTGACGTCCACGAAATGAAAACATTTAGGTCAAGCAATACGAACGAACTCAGGTTTCGATTAGATAGAAAGGGGGATGTTTATGAAGAGATGGATGGTCTACGTTCTAGTTGTTGCTGCCGTGGCTGCAATAATACTTATTATTACGCTTCCCGGAGTCCTAAACAAGGAGCCGCAGATCGAATTACCTGTGCAGGTGGTCAACCAGGGTGAAAAGCTCTCTGTGAATCTGAAGCAATTTGTCAGTGATGAAAAAGTTGACGAGGTTGCTCTTGAACTGATAGATGGGCCCGGTGATTTGTCTGGCTTTTCTTACACTTTTGAACCAGGGTTTTCGTACGCTGGGGAGATCGCTGTCAGGATTCGCGCAACGGATGAACAAGGAAAGAGCTCTGAAGATGTAATGCTTGTTAATGTGATAAGGGTGAATCGACCTCCCGAAATCGATACATCTCCTGTTGTAGTGAATGAAGGAGAGACGCTTTCTATAGACCTGAATTCAATTGCCGTTGATCCAGATGGAGACAACCTGGAATTCTCGGTTGAGGGGCCGGGCGAGCTGGAAGGAAGTATCTACACCTATTCCCCAGGCTACAACGATGCCGGTGATGGCGTCTTGAGAGTAACTGCCAGAGATACTCACGGTAATGAGACAGCTCGCGACATTCCACTCGAAATCATTGATGTCAATGCTCCACCAGTAATGCAAATCAAGAATCAAGTAGTCAACGAGGGAGAACGTATATCGGTGGATATTGCCTCTGCTGCCGTCGACGTAGATGGAGATGAAATCTTCTTCAGTATAGAACAAGGTCCTGGACTACTTGAAGATGGTCTATTCGTATATGAGCCT
Source organism: Mesotoga sp. UBA5557 (assembly GCF_002425715.1). Classification (NCBI taxonomy): domain Bacteria; kingdom Thermotogati; phylum Thermotogota; class Thermotogae; order Kosmotogales; family Kosmotogaceae; genus Mesotoga; species Mesotoga sp. UBA5557. Next base: position 74,499 of record NZ_DIMV01000044.1, on the reverse strand, counting down.
TCTTTTGCAGATGCTGGAACGAAGAGCGTGATTATCAGGGTAGTAGACAGTTACGGGAACGAAGCCTTTTCAAGCTTCGAGGTCGAAGTCAAAGACTTTAACCGTCCCCCAGAGCTTCTCTTAAGTGACATTGTCTTGAACGAGGGGGATACATTGGAAATTGACTTCCTCGAAAGGGTTATCGATCCCGATGGAGACGAGGTAAGCTTTGCTATCGAAGGACCGGGAGAAATTGTCGATGGCAAGTACAAGTACACTCCTCGTTTCGGCGAAGCCGGCGAGGAATCAGTTACAGTATTCCTGGAAGACGAGAAGGGTGGAACAAGCACTACAGCTTTTAGGATAAGAGTGAACGAAGTCAACAGACCGCCAACAGTATCTATACCAGATTGGGGAGTTAAAGAGGGTGAGACCTTAAGGATATATCTCAGGGCTTTCGTTTTCGATCCCGATGGAGATGATTTGGATTTCGAAATCGTTGAAGGACCCGGCGCTATCGAAGATGGTCACTATCTTTACTCTCCCGATTTCGACTCAGAAGGCACTCATGAAGTCAAATTGCTTGCCAGAGACAGCAAGGGACTCGAAAGCATCGGCACATTTACCGTGGACGTTGAGAACGTGAACAGAGCCCCTGTCAAGGTCATCCCTTCGCTGAATACAACGATTATGGAGACATTCACCCTTAACCTGGACCTGAGCAGTCTCTTTTTCGATCCCGATGGAGATGATCTCGAGTTTGAGATGGAAGGTTATGGAAGAATAGAGGAGTCCAGTTATGTATTCTCTCCCGACTACAACGACCAGGGGCAGAAACTCGCCACTGTCACTGCATACGACAGCCTCGGTTTGTCGGATAGCCTTCTTATTAGAATAGACGTGAGAGACAAGAACAGACCAGCAGATCTATTCATACCAGACGGCATCGCGGAGGTAGGAAGCGAGTATTCTTTATACCTTAGAGAGTTCGCGAGCGATCCAGATGGCGATAATCTTGAATTCAGGCTTTTGTCGGGACCTGGCGAAGTAGTTGAAGGGAGGTATTCATTCATTCCCACCAGAAAAGATATCGGAAAGAATGAGGTCCTCCTGGAAGTCATGGACGAAAAGGGAATGAAAACAGAGAATCGATTCACAGTTATGGTTGAAACCTCAGAAAAGGTAACGATAATCTCATATGCACTTCGCTCAGTTGATAGTGATTTGGTAAGAATCGTTGCTGGTCAGCACGAGATTCTGTCTCAGGAAAGACAGTCAGTAGTTAAAACAGACTGGATCTTCAACTTCAATGAGATTCACTTCTTCGCGGTCAACGAATCGGGAGATACTTTAATCGGTACTGCGGTATTTGATGATGTTGATTCTCAACTCAACAGAAAGATATACTCTCCTGCAGGCGATTACATGGGAAATATCATTCTAGTGACCGAATAGAAATCCCGATATTTCACCAATACTAGCCCCTCTTTCCGGAGGGGTTTTTCACTTCTCTCTATACCCCCGAGGTGTATGGTCTTGTAAAGCTCATTTGAAGATCCATAATGAGATCATGCGTCGATCTAAGCGAGGCACAGTAGTTCATGTGTTATAATTTATCGTTATTTGTGCACAGACTCATGTTTCTTGAGTGCGAAGCTGGCTTACTCGTATGATTAATATCATTGATACTTCGTGTTCCTCTAGGATAAGTGTAGGTTCATGGTTAATGTTGAGTAGTCCAGTTGTTCGGGAATCTGGTTTTTTGTGATCTTCTCGATTTAGAAGAGAAGTGTTCTAGTGTAACCAAATCCAAATGTAAGGAGTGGTGAATTTGCATAGTCCTAAATACCTCACAAGTGTTGACAAAATCGAGGGCCTTAGTGAAGAACGGATAAGAGAAATGAGAAGGGTTACGGAAGTCTATCCCTTTAGGGCCAACGACTATTATCTGGGACTTATTGACTGGAAGGATCCTCACGACCCAATAAAGAGGATAATCGTTCCCGATCTTGAAGAACTCGACGAGTGGGGGGATTTGGATGCTTCTCAGGAGCACAAGTATGCTGTAGCCCCTGGAACGGAACACAAGTATACGGATACTGCTTTGCTCCTTGTTTCGAAGGTCTGTGGAAGCTTTTGCAGGTTCTGCTTTAGAAAGAGACTCTTTTCGACAGACAACAAAGAGATAGTGAATGACGTCAGGCCAGGAATAGAGTATATTAGGAAACACAGAGAGATTACAAATGTTCTTCTCACAGGAGGAGATTCACTAATACTATCCACAGAAAAACTCGGTGACATTGTGAGACAGCTAAGAGAAATAGATCACGTGGGCATAATAAGGTTCGGGAGTAAAATGGTTGCATTCAATCCTTATAGGATAATAAACGATCCCGATCTGCCAGAAATGATCAGTAAGTACAGTACTCCACAGAAGAGAATCTATATAATGTCCCACTTTAACCACCCGAGAGAACTGACAGATCAAGCGGTAAAGGGCCTAAACATTTTGAGGGATGCCGGAGCGGTAATATGCAACCAAACACCTATGATAAGTGGAGTGAACGACAGCGTTGAGGTCATGTCAGATCTATTCAAGAAGCTCTCGTTCATTGGGATTCCCCCTTATTATGTATTCCAGTGCAGACCTACAAAAGGCAATCACACCTACGCAGTCCCTGCCGAAAGAGGTTACGAAATCTTCAAGAAGTCAATAGACAGCGTCTCGGGCCTTGCCAAGAGAGCTCGATTTGTTATGTCTCATGCAACTGGAAAGATTGAATATGTAGGTCTTGATGAGAGCAAAATATATATGAAGTACCATAGAGCCGCAGATCCCAGAAGATACGATCTCTTTATGGCTTTCGATAGAAATCCTGATGCCTATTGGCTGGAAGACTACGTAGATCCAGATACTCTTGTTTAAGAAGGACGGCACACACCGTCCTTCATATCCACTCTGTTCTGGCTAGCGTCAGAAGCTTTTCACGCTTGCTTATTCTATGAAGGCCCTCAACGAAACTACTTTTATTTTGAAATACCCCGTCCACAAGAACCTCATCCTCTTTTCTAGATTCATGCCGGTACTCAATAGTAAGTCTTCGAAGTGTCTTGCCATCAAATTCTTCCGGAATCGCTTCCATAAGCCATTTAACATACGATACGTTATTCGAATGACCATTAGTGTCTAGATCTGACTTTCGAACTCTCAGAGTAGTCATTTCTCCCTTTGACTCAAACTCAGAGATCTTAGGGAAAGAAAGTGGTCGGTGAAAACCCTCGTCAATACCATATCTTCTGTAGAGCTCTTCTCCAATTCGAACAGGTCTTCGTCGATTCTGATCGATCAAGATCCACTGCGAATTTGCCTCAACAATACGTTGCCCTGAATTGTCGAATATCTCGAAACGCCTATAAGCATAGAACCTATCCATTGAATGCGGGGTAGTCCTGACAACCACGCTCTCCATGAAATCTGGATACCTGCTAACTGCAATATCCCAACGAAGCAAAAGCCAGGCATATTCGCCCTTACTCATAACCTCCACGCCGTGGCCGATCTCAACTGTCTGAAGAGTGACTATGTCGTTAAAATAATCCATAATAGCAGAAATTGAGGCCTTCCAATCGTTCTTCAGCTCGTAGTATCTCACTTTGTAAACCTCTTCGGTTACTATTGGTTTCAAGTTCTACCTCCATAGATTTGTCTTTTTCTCTCATAATGCTATGCTCTACTCATGTGTAGACGCTATTGATTGTCGCAGGTTCAGGTACTGGTATGAATATAATAGCATTCTGCGGGATCGACTGCACTCAGTGCGACACATACAGAGCCACTCTAGCCAACGATGATTCAATGAGAAGGGAAACGGCAAGTAGATGGTCAAAAGATTTCGGATTCGACCTCAGCTTCATGGATATCAACTGCAGCGGTTGCCACGGTGATGTGCATTTCAGACTGTGCGATGGTTGCCCTTTCAAGATCTGTTGTGAAAAAAGGGCTATTTCAAATTGTGGAGAATGCGATCGCTACCCTTGCGAGACACTTGATAGGTTTCTAAGAACTCTACCCGGCGCAAGGAGCAGGCTAGATAAGGTACACAGAGAACATTTCAAGAACAGTGAAGAGCAGGTACGATATGAAGGCTTTGCCGGAACCGCGATTATTCTTTTTCTCGAGAATATCTTTCTTCTAGTGTAACATCTATCTACTGCATGTTGCACTGTCCATTTCTATAAGCACCTATATAGTGTAGCTACAGCCATTGATTTCAGACAGCGCTATGTTAAAATCTCGAACGGGTATTAAGCAATAAGTAATTCATCCTGCATAGTGTTGCCCTATTAACACAAAGTGATATTAACAAAAACAAACTAGAATAATTATAGTTTATAACCCCCCTATCCCCCTTAGATAGGAACCCCATATAGTCCGGATCATTAGATCCGGCTTTTTTTCAATATCATGATTTTGGTTTATAATTGTTTTCATAACAAACCTTTGGAGGTGCTGTCGTGAAGCTGATCGATATTAGAAGTGATACAGTTACAGTTCCAGGAGAGGAAATGCGCAGGATGATGGCCAACGCCGAAGTAGGAGACGATGTTTACGGAGACGACCCGACAGTAAACAAGCTTGAAGAGATCGCAGCAAGTATTCTCAAAAAGGAGGCCTCTCTCTTTGTACCCTCCGGAACTTTTGGAAATCAGCTCTCAATTCTTACTCACACGCTCAGGGGTGATGAAGTAATAATCCCGGCCTCAAATCATATAATAGTTCACGAAGCGGGTGCTTCTGCGGTCATAGCGGGCGTTCAAATGAGAACCCTTGATTGTGACGATGGGATGCCCTCTGTGGAGAGAATAAGGAAAGCGATCAGATCAGAAGACCTTCATTATCCAAGAACCGGCCTCATTTGCCTTGAAAACGCGCACTCAAGCGGTATTGCACTCCCTCTAAAGTATATGAGTGAAGTCTACGAATTGGCAAGAGCGAGAAATGTCCCCCTCCATCTAGACGGAGCGAGGATTTTCAACGCTGCAATTGCCTCTGGGGTTAGCCCGGCAGAAATCGCCGCAAATTCCGATTCGGTAATGTTCTGCCTATCGAAAGGACTTGGGGCGCCGATTGGTTCAATGCTAGCCGGGACCAAGGAGTTCATTGCCAAAGCAAGAAAGGGAAGAAAGATTATGGGAGGAGCGATGCGCCAGGTCGGAATCATCGCGGCAGCAGGAATATACGCTCTAGAAGGGATGACAGATCGTCTTTCAATCGACCATTGTAATGCGAAGTATCTCGCCGAAGGCCTTTCGAAGATCCCGAATGTGGATGTTTTCAATAAAAGGCTGGATATAAACATGGTCTTCTTCAGAATCACGAAGAAAGTCAGTTCACAACCTATAGTAGAAACACTGCTGGATAAAGGTATTAAGATAAATCCCCCAGAAGGTGGAGAGTGGCGCTTTGTGACGAATCTGAATGTCTCGCGCGATGATATCGACAGAGTCCTGATAGAATTCGAATCTGCTCTCAATACTGCCTTAGCAAACTAGGCAAATCCTCCAAACTTTCGATTCTGGGTGCGTAATCAAAATAAGACTTTGAGCGATCAATAAGTATACCCTTTATCCCAGCTCCGGCGGCTCCAAGCATGTCGACCTGTATGCTGTCGCCAATGAACAAAACCTCGTTCCGGGCAAGTTTCAACATTAGAAGAACCTCGTTGAAAATCACTTCTGAAGGCTTATATGATCTTGCCGTTTCGGAAGTCAATAGCACATGATGAGGGATTCTATTTCTCTCAACCACTTTTCTGACAAAGACGTCATCGGCATTCGTCAGAATTGCGACTTTATAGTCCTTGCAGATCCTCTTCAAGACCCTTGAATCGGGATAAGCCGGCAGTTCTGAAAAAGAATCATACATGTAATTACAGTATGATTCCATATCTCCCGGCAACTTGTACTTGTCGATGAGATCCGCTATAAGGAGATAGTAGTAGTATCTCTCAGGTTGAAACGGCATCTTATGACAGTCATTGAAGTACCTTCTGTATAGACTGACAAAGTCTCTTTCTATCTCTTCCGATTGAACTTCAACGTCTTCTGCCATCTTCGAGCAAATTGGTCTGAAAAGCCTTCTATTACTTACAATAGTGCCGAACAGATCGAAAATGATCCCTCTAATCATACGCTCTCCATTGCCCTCTTCTGGATTTAGTCTATTCAATTCTGTATAATACTAATGCAATTCTATCATCTTCAAATACGGTTCTGCGAAGATGGCAGGCTTCATCCGAGCTACCGGAGGTGGCAGACATGTCTAGAGAAATGAGAATTATCTGGCTTCACAACCGCCTGTCAACCAACGACAAAGCCTCCATGAAAGAGTATACTCAGAAGTTCGGAATCTCAAGCCGGCAGGCATTAAGGGACTTCAGATACTTGAGAATAAACCTGGGAGCACCACTCAAGTACTCTAGAAAAAGAGGGAAATACTTCTACTCTGAGTCTTACCGCCTTCCTTCTCTCTTCGAAGACAGCATGAAATCACAGATGATAGCTGAGGATCGGGTGAGCTTCACTTTACTGAAAGCAGTCGAGCGGAAGAAAGCGGTGAGGCTAGTTCTTAGAGGGGGAAGTGAATTCTTATTCCATCCTGCTTGCTTTGACCAGAGGCACGAGGTATTCTACGGAATACACGAAGATGGACATCTATGTATCATAAGGACCGACACAGTTGAGACAGCAAGAGTCTCCAGCATACACTACGTTGAGGAGCCAATGCTGTGGAACAGAGTGGTTCCCCGCGAGGCTGAATTCAAAGAGGTTACCTTTGAACTTGACAGTAAGCTTCAAACTTATCGCTTCTTCCGATTTGGGGATCTGATAATGTTTATTGCTTCAAATGAAGCGATAAGGATCGTTGCACCGGATGATGTGATTGATAGGCTAAGAGTAGTTACCAATATTCTGGAAAAGGTATTGAGTGATTGATATGAGGATTATGTCATTTCGTCAATTTTGATTGCTGCAACTGCACTTTCAGGAGTCACGATAAATGCTTTTCTCCAAACACACGCTCTTCCTTCAACCCTCCAAGAAGCAAACTCACATGTTGTAGATACACCCTCGCAAGGACTGATAGAGATTGAAAAAATTCGATTCGATTCCGTTTTATGACAGGATATTCAGTGGCAGAACCACCTAATGATTATTAGACCGCCCAGCGTGAAATCTAATGTTGCGGTAGTATTCATCACAGGGAATTTCAAGTATTCTCAGGAAGAACTCTCCCTATTTAGATTGCTGGCACTTCAAAACCGAACATATGTTGCAGTCCTATTCGATATTCCAAACCAACCCCTCTTTGGTGGCCTTAGGGAGGATTGGTTATTGAGTTACTCATTCTCCTAATGCATTGAGACCGGTGACTACAGTTGGCCCGCTCTCTTACCTGTAGTTCAATCGACCATCATTTCCATGAGTCTCCTAGATAACTATGCGAGGAATAACGGAGACACTGTAGACGGCTTCATCTTGACAGGCGGGTCTAAACGGGGATGGACTTGCTGGCTCACCGCTGCCATGGATAAGAGAGTTACAGGAATCGTTCCCATCACGTTTGATAATCTGAATGTCGCTGCAAAATGGAACATCAGCTCGAGTTCTGGGGAAGCTTTAGTACCTCAATAAGAGAATATGTTGAAAGTGGAATCCTAGATGGTTTAGATGATCCGACAAAGAGAGATTTGCTTGAGTACATAGATCCCTTCACCTATCGTTCTGAACTGGATATCCCGAAACTCATTGTTGTTGGAACTAACGATCCCTACTGGCCAATAGACGCTTCAAGGTTGTACATAGACGAACTATCAGGCTATTCTTCCATGGTTTACGCTGCGAACGCAGGACATGAATACGAAGTCTTTACGGTAACCCAAGCAATCAGTTCGATGATCCATAATCTCAATACGGGAGAGATTCTCTCTTCATTGAGCATTTCAGAAGAACGATCCGGGAGTTCCACAAAGTTCATCCCGACAGTCGAGAGAGGGGACTCAGAGCTGAAGGAACTAAGAATCTTGACATCTTCTTCTCCTGAAGGCCACTTCAAAAGATCAGAGTTTGACTTCAAGGTTATCGAAGATAACCAGGAACTGAATCTCGTTTGAACAACCGACAGTCTATTACGTTGAGGGTGTTTTCACTTTTGGTGGTAAGGGCTTCTTATTTCAACGCCTGCGTGAGTATTGGGCAAATAACTTGACCAGTGCAGCCAAAAGAAGTATAATCGATTAGATAAGCATCTAATCGTTAAGGGGGTTTTTGATGAGCACTCTTTGCCCAAGTCGAGAAATCCACGTCGACAAAGAGAGATACAGAAAGTTTGCGGAAGAAGTCTCAGGTCTTTCGGAGCTTTTTAGGGTTATTTCCGATGAGACCAGAACAAAGATCGTCTTCCTCCTTTCAAATGCCGACCTATGCACATGTGATCTTGCAGAAATTCTTGGATTAACATTACCAACAATCTCTCATCATCTCAAGCTACTTAGGTCATTCAGACTCGTAACGAGTAGAAGAGAAGGGAAATCAGTCCTATACTCTTTAGGCGACTATCACGTTATTGATCTGATAAAGATCGCAAAAGAGCACTTTGACGAATTGGTTGAGGTTGAGTCGGATGAAGAAGTACAGAATTGAAGGTCTAGATTGTCCTAAATGCGCAGTCAAAATTGAAGACCGGCTTGAACGATCAGGGATTAATGCAAAGATTGATTTCTCTTCTGCAACTGTTGTTATATATGGTGAGAATAATCACTCACTGGACGAACTGAATGAGATAATAAAGAAACAAGATCCAGAACTCTCACTGCTAGAACACTCCAAGATTGTGAGAGACTTTCCCGTTGTGGAACTGACAAGACTGATTGTTTCAACAGCTCTGCTTCTAATTGCGATCGCTTTGTCCACAATTCTTCACGGAGACAGAGAGTTTCTCGAATATGGTCTGTTTGTGATTGCTTATCTCGTCGCCGGTGGCAATACTATCTTGAGGGCCCTGAAGAACCTCCTGAGGGGAGACTTTTTCGATGAGAATTTCCTGATGACTGTGGCGACCCTGGGTGCATTTCTGATTCACGAACTGCCAGAGGCAGTGGCAGTAATGATCTTCTACGGTCTTGGCGAGCTTCTGGAATCGCTGGCTTTGCAGAAGTCTAGGAGATCGGTGAAAGAACTCATTGATTTTCGAGCTGATGAAGTTGTCCAAATGGTAGATGGAGTGTTGAAGACAGTACCTGCAAGAGAGATTAGGCCCGGCGACAGATTCATTGTGAGAGTTGGTGACAGGATCCCTATCGATGGAGTAATAGACTCAGGAAGCACTTCACTCGACAAATCGCTTCTTACGGGAGAAAGCGATCCTGTTTTGGTCGGTGAAGGAGACGCTGTTATCGCAGGAACACTCAATAAGTCCGGTGTGATAGAAGTTGTAGCTTCAGCTACTCTTGAGAAGTCATATACAAGCAGAATGCTTGAATTGGTAGAAGAAGGAACTCTGAGAAAGTCGAGCAAGGAGCGTTTCATCACAAGATTCTCAAGAATCTATACTCCGTTTGTTATATTGATTGCAGCATCTGTCGCCATCTTCCCGCCTTTGCTTTTTGGAGGTACGATATCTGAGTGGCTTCACAGAGCGCTAATACTCCTTGTAATCTCATGTCCATGCGCTCTGGTAATATCCGTGCCATTAAGCTACTTCATAGGAATCGGAAAGGCTTCGAGAGAGGGAATACTCTTCAAAGGAAGCAACTATCTTGAGTCTCTAGGAAAAGTAGACTCGATCTTTTTTGACAAGACGGGGACACTTACTAAAGGAAAACCGGAAATCACTAGGATGGAAAAAGTGGGCCAATACAGTGAAAGAGAGTTGCTGGAATATGCAGCTCTTATTGAGAGCTATTCTACTCATCCTATTGCAGATCGTTTCGTTAGGTTGGTCTCTGAGATTCCCAGTTACAAGAGCGTTTCCAACTACTCAGAGATAGCTGGGAAGGGCGTCAAAGCCGAAGTCGACGGCAAGGAAATCAGTATAGGCAACTATCGCCTCCTAGAGGATCTTGGAATCGAGTACAAGGGAGACAATGGATCCAACAAGCTGTTTATGGTAATAGATAGCAGCATTGAGGGAGTGTTTGAGTTGTCAGATGCTCTTAAGGACGATTCATCAGAAGCCCTGGCTAGATTGAGAAGACTTGGGATCAAGGAGATAGTGATGCTTACCGGTGACCACTACGATGCTGCGGCCTCTGTGTCCACCAGCCTTGAGCTTGATGGTTTCGTTTTTAGAGCAACCCCCGAGGAAAAAATGAACATTGTGGAATCGGCTTTGAGAAGAGGGAAACATGCAGCTTTCGTTGGCGATGGCATAAACGACGCTCCGGTAATCGCTAGAGCTGACGTAGGGATCGCTATCGGAAATTCTGGAGCAGATGCAACGATAGAGACAGCAGACGTAGTTCTCTCAAGTGACTCCCTCACAAAAGTCGCGAGAGCGATAGAGCTTTCAAGACTGACAAATAGCATAGCTATCCAAAACATCGTAATCTCTTTGGGAATAAAAATCCTTTTCATCTGCCTTGGCGCTCTGGGTCTCTTGAACATGTGGGGGGCTGTATTCGCAGATGTTGGAGTAACTCTCGTAGCTGTTATGAACTCACTAAGACTACTTAGAGAATGAACGAGAAGAACCTTTTCTTTTCGCAATCCGATGTCTGCAGGAAGTCAAAGTTTCAGAACGAAGCAACAACTAGCCGCTAACTCATGATCACTCTGTATTTGTCTCCGGCAGCTTTTTCTATCGAAACCTTCGAGAAGAATTCAAGCGCAGTGATATATGCATGTGAAAGCACAATCCCAAGATCTATCCAGTGGCCCCCTCCAATCACGTTGCCTTTTGTCCAGATGTATAGATCGCCATTCTGAACGTTGAATCTCCAGGGTTGCCTATTCATCGAAGAAGGGGCAAGTCTGCATGATTCCAATATTTGAAGCAACCTCTCATCTTTGGGCAACGGTCCCTCGACAAGAGATTTCAACTCCTTCCTTCTCACCATTCCGGTAAGGACATCGTTTAAGGTTACCTTCCCTGAATCTTCCTTACCAAGGATAATCCCTGCAGGAGAGCCTTCCTCTCTAATCCCGGCATTCCAGCAACTGCCTAATCCCATCTTGGTCACTTCCAGAACAATGATTTCTCCCTGGAATCCGTATTCCACAAGGCAGTTCGGCTTTTCGGGACACGGTGCAAATATAACACCCGATCCTTTGTTTAGATCTCTAAGGGTCCATTTCAGGTGCAAAGAATGAAGAGTGGGAAGCTCCCTGAAGAAGTTCATTAGCCTTTCCTTCTCCTCAGCAGACAGGTCGTAACTGAGGAACTTCCTCGTTGAATGCCTCATTCTTATTGTCTCAATAATCATGTGCACCTTCGCAAAAACTACTCACCCGAAATCTTCAACCCCTCTATTGCTATCGAGATCGGTCCATAGTAATCTCCGTCCAGTTCTGTCTCTTTCGACAGATAGATTGAATCAAGTTCTCTTAGATTACCGGTTACTGAACCTCCCGACACCGCGATTCTCTCCGAACCATCGAAATACCAGCCTAATCTTATCTCTCCTCCGAAATCACCCGTTGTTTCATCAACGTCAACTGCCGAAAAATTACTAACCTCCAGATGATCAACTTTTCGCATCTCGTCAATGCTGAGACTGCCACGACCAACCGAGAAGTTCATAACAGCACCTGTTGGTTCGATTCCCAGGTAGTGGGAATATTTGATGTCACCCCAGTAATTCTTCAAGATCCCATTTTCGATAACCGTCCTCTTCTCAATGAGAAAACCATCATTGTCAACAGGAAGGCTGAAGTATGAACCTTCAAGTTCCGGTACGACTTCAAGCGTTATCTTATCTCCCGATTCTCCTGACTGAACAGAGTCTCCAGGTTCAGCTTCGGATATCCTGTCATACTTAAGACGTGCATTTGCCTGTTTCAAATAGTATCTCATTACCTCTTTCGCCGGCTCTCCCGTAAGTAATACCGGTATCCTGTCTAAAGTTGGCGTAGGAACAGCATTAGCCCTTTCACAGACCATCAGAAGTAGCCTGGAAATCCTTTCGCTTATACGTTCAACATCGGGAAGCGCAAGGAGAAACTGATCGTACAGCTCAACTTCTTCTCTGCCAGAAGCACTTACAATGCTTTCGATGTATGTTCTATATTTTGAAAAAGTCACATCGAGACCTTCAGAGTTGAGAATGTGGTACCCGTTTCTCGTCACAAAAATCTCAACAGAATTCAACCATGAATTGGACGGTTTTTCATTGTAAAAGATTGCTCCAATCGCGTCTCTTGAAAGATCGTGAAGGTCATGTTCGGCTGTTTCGAATCTCCGTGAAAATCTCGGTGCCATTGGATACCAGGGATTCTTAACGAACCCTGCAGCAAAAAAGGCCTCCTGTATTGACTGGACGATTTCCTCAACCGTTGTTCCCGGGTTTACGGTAACCGTCGAGCTTCCCCTGTATTTCTTTTCGCCCTCTTCAAAATCACGGTAGACAGTTACTTCATACTTCTTTACCTTTTTCGCCCTTCCAAGATCTGCCTTGTTCCCTACAAAGAAATACTCTTCACTCTCAATATTCTCTTCCCTTATTCTCCATGCATCTACTGAATTTGCTTCAAGGTTCTTTACAATTGTCTCTATCATTATCCCAACCTCGCTTTTGCCTTAATATACGGTCCGCCCGCAGAGACTTTAGCGAACTCCTTGTGACCTTTACCGCAGGCTCCCGTTCCTGAGAGCTTGAAATCTCCAGATACCATGGAAATCGACTTCAGCAATGAAGGTACATATCCTGTCATCATTACTGGAGATACTATGCGACCTGTAAACTGGCCTTTATTGATCTCGCGTCCGTAGGCTATGACACACTGAATCCCCCAGTTTTTGGGATCCTCCATTCCACTGTAATAGTCCTCAAGAAGAAAACCATAATCTATTGATTCGATCATATCTTTTAGATCATCTTTTCCCGGAGAGAAATATGTGTTCGTCATGCGTGCATATGCTTTTCTCTCAAACGATTCCCTCTTACCGTTGCCGGTCGGCTCAGTTCCAAGAACAGATGCAGAAATCAAATCTGAAATTCCCCTCTTGAGAATTCCCTTTTCTATTATCACCGTGTCCTTTGCCAGACTGCCTTCATCATCAAAAGCGTAAGATGAAACCTCTCTTACACCGGCCGCTCCGTCATGCATCGTAACTAACTCAGACGCAACCTGCTTTCCCAGATACTCGACGGCCTTTGCCCTCCCCTTCACAAACATGTCCATTTCGACTCCGTGTCCGAAAGCTTCGTGAGCAATCAGTCCCGCAACATCGGGCGAGCAAATTACATCGTACTCACCTGGATCTATTCTCTCGGCCGAGAGCAGAAGTCGAGCATTCTCGACGACTTTTCCGACGAACGCTTCCATCTCGTCTAGAACCTCCAGACCCTTCAGTCCCGAAAAACCTTTCATACTATACTTGGTCTTCTTGTTTCTTCTGGCAACGACGTACAAATAACCTTGAGACCAGATGTAGGATTGTGAGAGCTCCTTCCTGGAAGAAATGAAGAGCTTACTCACTTGCACGTTTTCCATGAGGGCCATTACGTTTATCACTTCATTGGAGAGTTCGTGAGCCCTATCCTTAAAAGAAGAAAGTCTATCGATTATCTCTCCTGCCGAAAGAGAACCCGGAAGAATTACAACTTCGTCATTGAAACAGAGTTTTGATTCCTCTTCTTCGAACATCGATACTTCTGAAGCGTCTAGACTTTTCTCATTCATACTTTTCCTGAACGCAGAAAGCTTTCTCTTGACATACTTGACAATTTCCTCAACTGATTGATTCCCCATTTGATTAAACGAGAATTCAAAGTAACCTCTTCCATCATGAATCCTGAGCACGAACCCTCTTTCGGACCATCTCGAATCGTTGACGCTAATCCCAGTTGTCATCACCTGGTACTGTTTACCCCTGACATCCGTGCCGAGAACTGAAACGTAAGGAAAGTCACGTTCCAGAGAACGCAAAAGTTTTTTCATCAAGTCCCGTTTATCGTTTAGATATCTTGAATCTTCTACCTTCATCTAGAACCTCCTAATGCAATGGTATTTTGTTCATCACTAAGCAAGCCTTCTCCGAAGAGTAGACTCTAGGATTTCCGAGCAGGTTTCTTATGACAAATTATACTATAATTTATCAAGGATTGAAATAAATGAATTCTGTTGTGAATATAATTAATCAATATCCACGCTATAATGAAATATTCTTTTGCGATTCTTATTTCTTCACTTCACATTAACAACAGAATGCTATTCTACACCCTGGAACAAACGTTTTTAGGAGGCAAAAAATGGTCAAGGTTGAGAAAATCACAAAGACTTTCGAAAGTCGAAGAAAAAAGGTCGTAGCAGTAGATTCGTTGAGCTTTTCCGCCGAGCCAAAGAGCATTTATGGCCTTCTAGGGCCAAATGGTGCCGGAAAGACTACAACCCTCAGAATTATCTCAACTCTTCTCAAGCCAGACAGAGGAAAGACAAGCGTAATGGGATTCGACTGCGTAGTTCAACCCACAGAAGTTCGGAAGAGAATCGGTTTCCTTACAAGCGATATGAAACTATCGGGAAACCTAACACCAAAGGAACTGCTTAAATTCTACGGCGAACTCAGTCATATGAGGGACACAGATATCTCTAGACGGACAAAGGAATTATCAGAATATCTGGATATGAATGACTTCCTTGACAAGAGAATCGGGAAGCTCTCTACAGGAATGAAGCAAAAGGCTGCGATCGCAGTCAGTCTTATTCATGATCCCAAAGTTATAATCTTTGATGAACCCACAAATGGTCTGGACATCCTTACGGCAAAAACAGTCACCGACTTTCTCAAAGACTACCGCGACCAGGGAAAGACGATAATAATCTCCACTCACATCATGTCTGTTGCCGAAAAGCTATGTAATAGAGTTGGAATTATCTTCAAGGGCAGGCTAGTTGAAGACGACACTCTTGAAGGGCTTTATGAGAAGTTTGGCGAAGACAATCTTGAAGACGTGTTCTTTAAGATTGCCGACAGAGAAGGGGTGATTGAGATTGTTTAGGGATGCTCTAATTATCTTTCGAAAGGAACTCAAGAATATATTCAAGGACGCCCGAACTGTCTTCGCAGTTCTTATTTTGCCGATGTTGATCATGCCAGTGATCTTCCTCGTAATGAACACAGTTTCTTCATCCCAAGCCAAAACCTACGAAAAAACAGTCTACAAGCTGAAGATAGTTAATTTGCCCGATGGGAGGTTCCTGAGTTTTCTTGACCAGATGATTTCATTTGAAATTGACGAAAATCTTAGCGAAGAATCGGTCAGAAACCAGGAGAACTCAATCATGGTAGAGTTTCCCGCAGATGCCGCGGAAAGAGTTCGTGGTGGAGAGAAGATAGATGCGCGTCTCTTCTATAATTCGACTTCAAGAGGTTCTTCGTATGGGGCTCAAATAGTTCAGAATGCCCTATTGTCATATTCATCTCTACTTCTTTCGGAGAAGCTTCTCGAACATGGATTGACACTCGAAGATCTCAATCTAGTAAGTGTAGAGAAAAGAGATGTTGCGCCGGAAGAATCTCGGGGAACAGAGTTGCTGGCCACATTGATCCCGTATTTCCTGCTCATTTACATCTTCGCCGGATCCATGAATATAGGCCTCGACACAACTGCGGGCGAAAAAGAGAGGGGAAGCATGCCTGTCCTGCTTGTTAATCAGGTGTCGAGATCATCAATTGCTGCAGGGAAGATTCTGTATGTAATGACTATTGCGATCCTGAACAGCATATTCACCTTCATCGGCCTGATAATCGCTTTTAGAGTTGGAGGACCTGCATTTGGGGCTGGTGAGCTCAATTTCTCATCCCTGTCAGCCACAACTCTCTTTGGTCTCTTCATTACACTGGTGACAATGTCTGGGCTCGCAGCCGCCTTAATTGTTCTCCTTGGCTCCTTAGCAAGAAACATGAAAGAGGGAAGCGGTTATGTGATGCCCATATATATTATCGCAATAGTACTGGGAGTTGCAACTATGCAGATGGAGTCACCCGATAACCTCCTGCTTTACTTCATCCCGCTTGTAAACTCCATCTTCGTCATGAAGGATATTATTACTGCTAACTTTGTGATGACGAGATTTGTGCTAATGTTGTTGAGTAATCTGGCTTACATATCTCTGTTCATATACTTCTTGACAAAGGTCTTCAACAGCGAAAAGATAATGGATAGTTCAGGTTCTTGAGATGCCTTTGGTATGAAGTAGCCTGATTATTGTAAATGGAGGGCAAACGCCCTCCGTTTTAATTTCATCAATTGAGGGCTGTTGGTTTATCATTGAGTTAGAAACGAAAATGTTGGAATCTTATTTTAGGAGAAGCCAGGGTTGAGAAGAATAATTTCATTAGGAATTGCTGCTTTTTTAGCTTTCACACTACTCCTTGGGTCTGAGGTACTGGCCGATAGGTACCTCCAGTTGTTGTTGCGTGGCAACTATTATCTTGCATACGAAATGCAGAGCGTGCGGGCAAAAGGTCTGTACAATGTTGAAGAAATGGAAAGAGAATTCCAGCAGCTAAGAGACGAGTACGGAAACTATCTTTTTGTCTTCTCGACAGAGAGGAGCGAGATAAGAGGTTTCACGGTCTTCATCTTTCACGCTCAGTTCGAGAGAGGATTTATAGATTTCAACGTAGTAATTGATGATCAGGGAAAGGTCGACACTTTTGTAATTCAACCGACTCTTCAACCGGGAAGTATAGCCGAGTATATCGATACAAGCAAGTTTGATGAGTTTGAAATAACAATTGGCGAGGGAAGATACCGGCTTCCCGCAGTAATTACCGTTCCCAAAGAGATTGACAAGTATCCACTTGTGATTCTCATACATGATTCGGGAGCTATGGACAGAGATTCTACAATTGGGCCGAACAAACCATTCAGGCAGATAGCCTGGGGACTGGCGACTCAAGGTGTGGCCGTTCTGAGGTATGACAAGAGATCCTTTGTATTCGGAGAGCGGCTGTCTCAATCCCCTCCTAGCATCGAAACAGAAGTGATTGAGGATGTCGTCAGTGCAATAACAGCCGCGTCGAGAATACCGTCAGTTTCATCAATATTTCTTGCTGGGCACGGACTCGGAGGCAGAGTTGCCCCAGTAATCGCCGCCAGAGACCCTAGAGTTGATGGGATTATTCTTCTTGCCACCCCGGCCAGAAGAGAGCTTCAAGTAATAATCGATAAGCAGAAGTACTTTGCATCGATTTACGAAACAGATAGAGGGCAGCAGACACAACTTCTTACAGATTACTTGCAGGCCGCGCTGGATGGCAAATTACCCCCAGGTACTCCTGTTCTTGCGGCAACGGCCGGCTACTACTATGAACTTGACAGAATGAATCATATTGAGACCATAAGGGAATTGGAAATACCGGTCCTAATAGTCCAGGGTGATGCAGATTTCGAGTCAACCGTTCAGGACTACATAATGTTTATGAATGCACTCTGGACACGAATCAACGTCTATTTCCAGTTATTACCCGGTCTGGACCACTATTTCATGCCTGTAAGAGATGGCTTGTCAACACCCGATCACTACTATGAGTTCAGACATGTCGACAGACAACTCATCGACACAATGTTCTCCTGGATATACATCTTCGACTAAGGAACGCTCATGGTGTTTCCGCAATCGAGCATTTAGGCCCATAGAAACTTTGATAGGCTGCTCACGGCAATCCTCATTCACCATAAAGAAAACACGATACAAAATGACCGTCACTTGCTTCTTTAAGCGACGGGCTTTCTTTACCGCATCTGTCGAAGGCTTTCGGGCATCTCTTTGCAAATCTGCATGTATCGGGCGGATCGACAGGTGAAGGTATGTCTCCTTTCACTATCTCTCTCTTTCCCGTCTTTCTCAAATGAGGATTCGGCACGGGGATAGAAGAAAGCAGTCCGCGAGTGTAGGGATGAAGCGCATTATTGAAAAGCTCGTCTGTCTCCGCGGTTTCCACTATCTTTCCCAGGTACATAACCGAAATCCTGTCACAAATGTGCTTTACTACCGCGAGATCGTGTGCAATGAATAGGTAAGTCAGCTCGAACTCATATTTTAGATCTTCAAGAAGGTTTATAACCTGTGCCTGGACAGATACATCAAGCGCTGAAACAGGCTCGTCGCAAATGACAAGAGCAGGATTCAGGATCATCGATCTGGCTATTCCTATTCTCTGTCGCTGCCCTCCGGAGAACTCGTGAGGGTAACGATACATATACTCTGGCCTCAGACCTACCTTTTCAAGGACATCGGATATCATAGACTTTCTCTCTTCTTTACTCTTGCCAACGGAGTGTACTCTCAATCCTTCCGCAATTATGTCATGTACTGTCATTCGCGGATTGAGAGATGCATATGGATCTTGAAAGACCATCTGTATCTCTTTCCTGAAGGGTCTCATTTTCGATTCGGAAAGAGAAAAGATATCTACGTTGTCATCCGTGGAACCTCCCCCTCTGTAAAGAAACTCTCCATCTGTAGGCTGGTAGATTTTTATTAGAGTTCTTCCTATTGTAGTCTTTCCACAACCCGATTCTCCGACAAGTCCTAAAGTCTCACCTTTGAATATGTGCAGATCCACGCCGTCTACAGCCTTAAGATACGATTTTTTCCTGAAACCGCTCTTTATAGGAAACCACTTCTTCAGATTCTTGATTTCTACTATTGGAGATGACATCATCGATCATTCCTTTCGAAAAGCCAGCAACGAACTGAATGCCCGTTTTCAGAATCGATCAGAGGAGGTTTTTCCAGGCACCTATCAAATGCCACCGAGCACCGGGGCCTGAATCTACATCCTTCAGGAAAGCTTGAAGGATGCGGAACATAACCACTTATAACATTCAGTTTTCTCTGTTCTTTCTTGGAAATTTCTATCTTCGGTATCGAGTTGATCAGCCCCTTTGTGTAGGGATGCATTGGACTGTCAAAGATATCGAATATCCCACCGCTCTCTACAATTTGACCGGCATACATCACAAGAACTCGATCACACATTTCGGCAATTACTCCCAGATCGTGCGTAATGATTATCGTGGCTGTGCTGAACTTATCCTTCAGCTCGTTCATTAGCTCCAAAACCTGGGCTTGAATGGTTACGTCAAGCGCTGTAGTTGGTTCGTCGGCAATGAGCACCTCCGGGCTGCAGGCGAGCGCCATAGCAATCATTACTCTCTGCCTCATTCCTCCAGACAGTTGATGTGGAAATTCCGTGACACTCTTCTTAGGCTCTGGAATCCCAACAAGCCGGAGCATTTCCACGCTCCTCGACATTGCCTCCTCCTCACTAAGACCTTCGTGCAGTCTATATACTTCGGAAATCTGCCATCCGATCGTGTAGAGGGGATTCAATGAGGTCATGGGTTCCTGAAATACCATAGATATCGACTTGCCTCTAATCCTCTGAAGCTCTTCCTTGCCGAGCGTCGAAATGTCCTTCCCTCTGAAAGCAATTCTTGTATCTTCACCGAGAAAGGAGTTCTTTGGGAGCAACCTCATTATTGAGAAAGCTGTGATTGTCTTGCCACAGCCAGATTCTCCCACGATCCCGAGAGTCTCTCCCTTTGATAGACTAAAGGAGACCCCGTCTAGAGGTGTTATCCTTCCAAGCTGGGTTTTAAAGGAAATCTTCAAGTTGTCAACTTCGAGTATTCTTTCCATGTTTTTCAACTCTCACTCACAAATTTCGGATCCAGAGCATCTCTAAGTCCATCTCCAAGAAAGTTCACGTTCAGTACTGTGATGAATATGAAGAATCCCGGGAAGACGGTAAGCCACCATGGATTTACCCCAGTAGTTGTGCCAAGAATATAGTTCATGGCTCTCTGAAGCATATTACCCCATGACGGCATGGGAGGCTGTATGCCAAGCCCAAGATAGCTAAGGGACGACTCGGCGAGAATCGCGTAAGACATGTTCAATGTTGCAGAGACAATTACAATTGGTACTACGTTTGGCAGAACGTGTCTGAGAATGATTCTCACATTTCTGACCCCCATAGCTTTGGCCGACATAACATACTCGGTCTCTCTTATCGATAAAACCAGTCCCCTGACCAACCTGGAAACACCCATCCAGCCGAAGACCGTTAACACTAGAATGATATTAGATATCCCGGAGCCAAAGACAAGTGTAAGGGTGATTAGAATTGGAAACATAGGGATAGAAAGCATCACATCCACAAATCTCATCAGGAATCTATCTACCAGTCCTCCATAGAAGCCTGAAAACAAACCTACGGCAGTTCCAATGAGAGTGGTTATGACTGCAGAGGCGAAACCCACGAATAGAGATATTCTTCCACCATACATTACTCTAACAAGCACATCATGTCCCAGTTCATCTGTTCCAAATAAATGACCTTCTGTAAACGGCGGAGAAAAGAGGTTAGAGAAATCCATATCCTCGTAGCCCACATCGATGAAGAGCGGACCTATCAGAGTGAATATAACAACTCCAATGAGCATCACGGCACCTAACACGGCAAGTTTATGACTCTTGAACTTTGCCCATACCAACTGCCTGTAACTGTTTATATGGATCGGGCGCGCCTTCTCCTCGATTTCGTCAAGTTTCCTTTTATAGAAGAATTTTCGCATAGCTAAGCTCCCTTTCTGCCCATTCTGATTCTTGGATCGACCAACACATACAGTAAATCGGCAACCAGATTCGATATTAGGGTTACAATCGCTAGAAACATCAGACAACTGATCGCCAAATTGTAATCGCTTGAAATAACCGCGTTGTACATAAGTCTCCCCATTCCCGGCCAGGAGAAGACCGTTTCAATGATCAATGCTCCGCCAAAGAAATACGGAATGTCTAGGGCGATTATGGTGATAATCGGTATCATAGCATTCTTAAGAGCGTGCTTGATGATGACCTTTCTATCGGGAACCCCTTTCGCATACGCAGTTCTAACATAATCCTGATCAAGAACTTCCAGCAGAGACGTTCTTATATACCTTACCCAAGAAGCAACCTGTACCAAACCTAGAACAAAGGCCGGAAGTACGAGATGTCTCAGTCTGTCAACAAAGACATTCCAAGTACCTGTGACCCCATAGGTTGACATACCGGAAACGGGAAACCAACCGAGACCAACGCTGAAAATTATTATCGCGATCAAAGCAAACCAGAATCCAGGCAAAGAGATTCCCACAAAAGCAAATACAGTCGTTGAGTAATCGAAAACAGAATATTTCTTTACTGCCGAAAGTATCCCAATAGGAAGAGCTACTACCAGCCCAATCAACCATGCGGTGATAGTAAGGATTAAAGTATTCGGCAGCCGTGAAACAATGAGGTCTATTACCGGAGTCTTGTACATGCTCGAATATCCCAGGTCGCCAATCATAACACTCTTCAGCCATGAGAAGTATTTCACCGGAAGAGGATCATCAAGGCGATAATACTCCCTTAGTTCCTTCATCCTCTGAGGATCGTTGGCCATTGCCCGAGGATTCTGCATTCTCATCTGGAGGAGAGGATCTCCCGGCATGGAGTTCATTATCACAAATATTATGATCGATATTGCAAAGAAGACCGGGATAAGTTCGAGAAACCTCTTCAGGAAATATACTTTCACGATATCCGGCTTTCCCTTCTCTGAATATAATCGGCAACATTCAAACCTGCAATCAGCTGAACACTGACAAGACTCTTTATGGGGATTGTAGTGTAGTTGAGATTTTCTTCAAGATACTCCATTTTCCTCTCAAATGCCTCATCAGCCATCTTGGAGATTGCCGACAGCTTCTCCGATCCGTCATCATTCTCCCTGACTAATCTTTTTAGCATCCCTAGCATCAATGATTGATAGAACTGGCTGACAATCTTATTATCAAAGACCTCTGCCATACTTGCCTTTCTCTCCAGAGACTGGTCATTTTCAATCCAATTCTTCTGCGCTTGAAGTTGATCTGGGTAGGTTTCAAGAACATTCTTGAAGACTCTGTAGAACGGCGAATTTCTGTCTATAACGTAAGGTTCAAGCGCTTTCAACACTTCGCTCACAAACTCAAAATTCTCGACGGACCTCTGATAGTTGAATCTCTGCGCTTCCTTCCTCGTAATCTCGGCTTCAGACATATCTTCGACCCTTGCATCATAATAGTATGGCATCTCACAAACCAAGGAAAACGTATCGGCCACGGATGAAGCAAAATCATCAGAACTAGTACCGGCTTTGATGACGTCTGCTGGGTCTTTGTTTGGACCAAGATTCTTCTTTAGATAATCGTACTCTTGAGCCATTCCGAAAAGCTTGAAAATAGCAGGTTCGAGCTGCTCCAAAAAAGGCGCTTCCGGCTCTCCAAGAGAAAGGGGCAAACCAAACAAACCTGGAAGTTTCCTGAAAGTTTCATGGAGTTCTGGAACTGCGTCACTCACATAATAATAGACCCCTCCAAACCCGGAATTGTGAAGAGAGTACATGAAATCCGGCTTCTTCTCTTCAATAAGCTTCATAAGCACTTCTGTCTCCGGCAATGGCGAGTGGAAATGCAGAGTTTTGTAATCAACAGGGAAGGTCCATTCAACCTGTTCGTGGCCCGGCGGTCTGTAGAAGTTGCCTGCATACTTTCTTATTGAAGAAGAGTCTTTGAACCATCCCTCATTCAGCTTTGTGCCATCGACATCAATTACCTTTATCAGATGCCAGGTGAAGTCGAATCCATCGCGAAAAGCGTCATCGCTTGCAAGCTTCTCACTCAGGAAATCCAGCATCATTGCACCTATCGGCTCGTTTGGATGGGGACAGCCGAACAGAAGTGCGTTCTTTTTACCTTTACCAATTTCCAGAACATAGATTGGATTTCCGGCACGTGATCTTCCTGCCTCATATATCTTGACTTTGTCTGGATACTTCTTTGCGAGTTCGAACGATCTCTGGTCCATTTCCTCGACTGTGAAGAACTCCTTGTAGTCGGGGACTGCATCGATAAGTTCTCTGAACTTCATGTCGAAACCTCCGAAAGATGATGTAAGAAAACATGGGGGAGAAGCTCATCTTCTCCCCCAAAGAAGCCAATTATCTATCTATGTACCAGTTCTGGATTATCCAGCCGAGTCCATTATCATATCCAGAGTTGAAACTCTTGATGTACTTCTTTGCAAAATGAGGTGTTGGTGCAACTACTAACGGCAGAACGGGAAGCTCATCCGTCCAGAGCGCGAAATGCCTTTCATAGAGAGCCTGTTTCCTCTCTGGATCAAGCTCCTTTGCGGCCGCGTTAATTATCTCATCGTTTTCAGCGTTTGCCCAGCCGGTATAGTTCATTCCTCCCCAGTAGTTCTCGTCAGAAGGTATCTGATCGGTGGTCCAGTAATTGGCTGCTTCGTCGCTGACACCATAACCCCAGCCGGAAAGCAAAGCATCATAGTTTCCGTAAGGGAAAGCCTCTGTCCATATAACGAGAGCAGGCTTCACATCGATCTCGACGTCCATTCCGACCTGTTTCAGCATGCCCTGGATAATCTGTGCCATCATCTGATAATCTCCACTTCCCGAAGCAAGAGAAAGCTTGAACTTAAAGGTTTTACCCTCTTTCTCATAGATACCTCTGTTGTTGAGCTTCCAGCCAGCCTCTTCAAGCAGTGCTTTGGCCTTTGCGGGATTGTATTCGTAATGTTTAACATCTGGCGCCTTAAGAGCTTCTCTCATTTGATGAAGATCAGTAATCCAGGTATCCACCACTTCGGCCAGTCCAGCGTATACTACATTGCTTATCTGCTCTCTGTTTATACCATAGAGAACGGCCTGCCTTACCCTCTTATCTCCAAAGATCGGATGGGGTTTTGTTGTATCCTCGGGATCCCTTAGATTCAAGTTCAGGTTATCGTAAGCAATGTTTGGTGTATAGAAAACGTTGAACATGTCTGCCCGTTGATTCTCCAGCTGTACCGACTGTTTGAGGGAGAGGGTGTACCTACCGAAATCGATTTCTCCATTTAGTGTGGAAGCAAAAACAACGTCCATGTCAGGAATGATTCTCATTACCAGCTGGTCGATGTTCGGCCTACCCATATAATAGTCATCAAAAGCTTCCATTATCACATACTGACCTTCAGCATATTCTTTGAACTTGTAGGGTCCTGTCATAATAGGATTCTTCGTAGCTTCTTCAACAAAACGATCCCAGTTTCCGCTTGCTTTTGCTGCTTCGAAGCTTGTTCTGTAGACATGTTCCGGCAGCTGGAACCAGCCGAAATAATAGGCATAGACGGAAGACCCCAGCTCGGCATTACTTAGGGGTTCAGGAAGGGTAATAGAGTATGTATAGTCGTCAATTACATTGACTTCGGATACTGACCTCTCGAAGTAGTTCGTCGTAACCGGGGCGCCGCTGTTCATAACTTCCCACTGGAACTTCGCATCATGGGCAGTCACTGGCTCTCCATCGTGCCACTTCATTCCCTTTCTTAACTCGTAAGTTATCGTAAGTGAACCGTCTTCGTTTATTACCATCAGCCCGTTTTCTAGACTTGGCATTCTCTTGACCATTCTCGGGAAGTAGAATCCGTCCTTGTCTGTTCCGGTTATTCCATCGCCAATGATATTGCAGATCGTCCATGTCAGTCCGGAAGAAGTGAACAAGGTGTTGAAACCAGGAGCATCGGCAGTAACCGCAGTCGTTGCCATTCCGCCCCTAACTGGAGGATTCATAGCCATGTAGATCGAAATGGCGGCCTCTTCCCTTGTGATGGGTGAGCTGGCCTCGATCAAGTGGCCATATCGGAAATCGAGAAGTTGGTGATTGCTCCTGTAAGCAACAGTGAGGGCTCCCCATGCCTCCACCGGAGCGTCCCACTCGTCAGTTGCTGTGGTGCAAATCTCATCGTAGGACTGAGCTTCAGACTTCAGACCGAGAACCTCAACCATCGCAACGGCGAAGTCTGCTCTCAAGACCTCTCCTGCTCCGGAGATCAGATTTCCCTTGCCGGGAAAGGCCTTTTCAACTGCATTCCTGAATTCTGAATAAGTTAACGGTGATTCATCGACTGAAGACATGATTCCTTTTGATTCGATTACAGGAATCGCCTCTTCCGGGAGAACCTGTCCCAACAAGAACGCTGAGAAGAGAATAATTAGAAAGAAAACCAGGAGCTTTTTCATCCCGCACACCTCCAAGAAAGATTATTTGGAACACGGAAAATTTATGTAATTATATACCAGTCACAGAGAAGATTTCCCAAAACAGGGAAGATTTATACGCATTGTTTACCTTCCAACACAAGTTAATACCAAATCATTCACCTGGAAGAGAAGAAGAGATCTTCGTAAGACTGCATTATCTGTCTAGTATAATCACCACAAACGCTAAAACAGACTTGGTCTATCGCTCTGACAGGCATCACCCTGGAGACTGTGCTTACGAGAAAGACTTCCTCAGCCTCAAGGAATTCATCTACGGTAACCGGTTTTTCGACAACCTGATAATCCAGTTTCTTAATAAGGTCGATCACTTTTCCCCGCGTTATGCCCGGGAGAATGTTATCGATTTCTGGAGTGAAAAAAACACCGTCCTTCACAAGAAAGTAATTCGAACTGCCACCTTCTGTGGCAACTTTCTTGCCTTCAAAGTCTCTAAACATCAAAGCTTCGTAGCCTCCTTTGCTATAGGCGAAGTTCTTGGCAAGAACGTTGGGCAGCAGATTTATCGTCTTGTGCTCACATAGCTTGTGTCTTAGATCAGGATAGGTTAAAAGCTTAACTCCATTCTTCCAGTTCTCTGCATCAATTCTTCTCAATGGAAGTGCAAGCATAAAGAACGTGCTTGGGGTTTTCTCTGAAGGAAATCTGTGTTCTCTGTGAAGATCTGTTCCTCTTGTAAGTTGTATATAGAGCTCCCCATCTTCAATTGCATTTCTTCTGATTAGTTCCGATGCAAACTCCTTTGTCTCTTGCGAAGTGAACGGAATCTCCATGTTGAAGAAAGCAGCGCTCTTAATCATCCTCGTGAAGTGATCTTCGAAGAATAATATCCTGCCTTTGATTGTCCTTACAACCTCAAAGAGACCGTCCGCAAAAGTGAGTCCCCTATTCTCCAGTTGAACATGCTTACCCTTTTCTTGAACAAATTCGCCATCGTAAAATGCCCACATAAGTGCCTCCTCCAGCTTCACTTCGTTCATAACACCATTATGCATCAACAGACTATTAGTTTGCGGTAAGACAGCACATCAATGATAGAATATAACGGAACCGTAAGCAGATTTTTCTTTTGGAGGTTTTTCATATGGACGATGTTTTGGCGGTCTTTCCAGGGGGCTCTTCGGGGCTTCTTGGAAGCAAGGCTTACGATGTTGTTGTGATTCCAGAGGGACTCTTGTTGGTGCAGTTGACTAAATCAATAACAAATGAAGCCGTTAAGAAGGCAAAGGAAGCCTCCGAAGAAAGAAACGAAGGGTTCTTTAAGAAGATGGCATCTGTGATGTCGGCAGGCTCTTCTATGCTTGACAGGTACAACGAAAAGACAAGAGAAGAGGTTTTGAACGAAACACCTGGCAATCTCTTCATTCCGAAAGATTCACTGAAAAAGGTCAAGGTCTCCAGTACTATGGACTCTTCATCAGGAGGTGCTAACACAGACAGTACCGTGATGAAGATAGTCTGGACAGGCGGAAAAATGAAATTGACCTTCAGGAGATACCTAAACGTAAGGGAAACTAAGCGTTTTTTTAGGGACACGTTTGGAGTATAACGTGTCGTTCACGGGTAGAACTCATTCACCTATGATCTGAGGCAGGAGGTATGCCATGAGAAAAACGATACTATTGGCAGCCGTGGCTCTAATCGCAGTCATTTCGCTGGCCAACAAAGTTCTTGAATTCCCAAATGCTGATATCTACTACCATAAGGGGTTCGAGGAGATCGCTATCCATGTAGGTAATGTTTTTGAATCTATAAGACCGAAAGCCGTTGAACTGGTGGGCAACGACCCCGGAAGAATAAACATCGTTCTGAAAGATTTCGGGGCAAATACGAACGGTATCGCTCAGCCTCAAAACCACAAGACTATTCAGATCTTTGTGTGGCCTGCCGACACAATACTCTCAACGAGAATGAATGTGTCAAATTTGTATAGACAGTTGTTGATGCATGAATTCACTCATATCGCCCACCTGACTTACACAACAGGTGTGCCTGCGTTCATTTCTAGAGTGCTCCTAGGAACGGAACTCTTTTCGCCGCAGATGTTCTCACCATTTATTGAAGGAGTGACCTTGTTCGCCGAATCCTCTAATTACTTCTCCGAGGGAAGATTGAACAACCCATTGTGGGGGAAAGAGATGACATATCAGAATATGAAGGCCGACTCCTTCGCTGGCCTGGACTATGCTCTGTCCGTATCGCGTGAGGACTACCGCGGAGGAGCTCTCTATTACAACTACATTGCCAGTTTCTATGATTATCTCGTCAGAAGGTTCGGAATAGAATCTGTGAAGGAGTTTCACAAAGAAGTTTCGGGGAGAATGCCTGTAATAGGGGTAATCAACGCCTCAAGAATCGCATTTGACGAAACACTAGACGTGCTTTATAGTGACTGGAAAGAAGAAGTGGAATCTGAAGCCGCAGACTACGGAACATTGAACGAAGTCAAGACAATCAAGAATGGACAGATACTTGACATGACCAAGACGGAAAACGGCGTCATTTTCTCTTATTCTGTTTTTGGAGAAGCAAGTTCATGGAATGGGGCAGTTGAAAGAGGAATTGAAGAGTTTGTTGATGGAGGTTTTTCTAGAAGACTCTCTGACTTTGGAGCAATTACCCTTAAATGGCGCGAAGGGAACATCTACCTGATGACTTCAGTCACTGAGAGAAGTACAACTTTTAGAGAGATCTGGTCGTACAGACCTCCTCTCTCAGTTAGGCTTCTGGACAAGGGCATGGTAACTGCCTTTGATATCTACAATGGAAGACTGATAAAAGCGCTTTATGACACGAAGACGGGATTTTCAACAATCTACTTCGAAGAAATGCAGCTAACAACAATCCCGTGGTTGATCAAGGACATAATAGCACTCGAAGACGGTAGTTTGATAATGCTCCTCTCGAAGGACGGTATCAACGGAGCGATCGCTAAATTTACCGAAGGTGAATTCAAGATCATTCTACAAGATCCATACCTCAAAGGAAGGGGTATCGACTATAACAATGGGCAAATAATCTTTACCTCCTCCTACGAAGAGGGGTTCATGGATGCCTTTTCCGTAGATGTTGAATCAGGTGAGGTTTTCAGACTTACCGAGGGAGCCAATCTCGAAAAGGCCGTCGTGCTCGATTCTACTGTATATGGATTTGGACATTCCAGACAAGAGAAAGGAATGTCGATATTTACCTTTGATCTACAGAGTAGCCCATACGTTGTCAAAGAAGTTGAACCCGACGACTTCGACCCTGCAGCGGCGGACTACACAGAAGGCAATTATCTTAAGAAAACCTTCCTTCACTTCTTGAATCCAATCCTGAGAGCGCCTCTTGTATCGTACGATGGCGAGCACTTTTCTTTGGGCTTTTTAACTCTTCACCTGTCCCATGATTCCAACCACTCTATGACGCTAATGCCATCGTTCACATTCGGAACCAATAAACTCTCTCTAACTGCCGAGTACAGTGGGCAGGTATTTGAAGGGGTCAATGCAATTCTTACTGTCAATCTGGGCGTTCCCGAAGCTCCTATTGCAAGCGCCGGCCTCTCTTCTGAGCTCTTCCAGTTGCCTCTCAATCCTTCCACAAGATTCAGATCGCATGCTTACATTGGACTGGACACATCGGGTGGAATAACAACTTCCGTCCCGTTGAGTCTAAACGGAAGTCTCTTCTCGATTTCCCTAGAACCGGGCGTAAGAGTCTCAAATGGAAAGATAACACCGTTGCTTGCTCTTGATGCAACATTCTCTCCAACCTTGGGAACGTCTGTCGGTCTTGGAGTGGGTTTCTACGAAGACTTCTACTGGTATATCAATGGAGCCCAACTACTATATCGGATCAACTGGGGATGGAGTCCACTCTTCTTTCTGAAAGAGATGGGAGTCGGAATTGAGGTAAATGGATCAAACACTAATCTAGATCATTCTGCTATGTATCTATTTGTAAATGTCGGTTCAACTATCGGTCTCGGAGATCTTTTCCCAAAGATTGGCATTCAATACAGCAATTCTCGATTGGGACTCTACTTAGGATTAGAGACCAGGCCCTGAAAGAGGTTTCGCGCTTCAGTCAGGACTTTGCATTAAGAGTAATCAAAGAGGGGGGATACTCCCCCTCTTCTTCATGTAGGTGTCTCTAACATTCTCATAGAAACTTGCATGCACCTGTTTTCCACAATACCCACAACCTTTGTTGGAAACGAAGAACCTGAAACATTTTTATTCAGGAGCACTATATCTGTACCGTTGACCGAGATCTCATGTAGTCACAAATCAGAAGTGAATGAAGCAAGAGAAGCGTGGGCCAAAGAGCTAGTTACACCCTGGCATTTTATTCGTAAAACTGAATCTTTCGATGATGGGGATTCAAAATCATTATGTTATCCTACTTGTTAAAGGAACTTAAAACTTGCCCGCCAGTCGACTTTGCTTAAACCACAACAACCGTATGAGGTATAATGCTGTTATCGGAGATAACAAAGAGAAAGGGGGAAACAACATGAAGACTATTGAGTACTCGGCTTTTCTTATAAGTGATTCAGGCTCAGTGTTTATTGAAGAATCGAAGCATGACGGAATAACTTTCACATTTCCTTCCGATCCAGTCTTTGCCAAATACAGAGACCGATTAATGGCCGTTATCGAAGTGAAAATGGAAGCTTCGAGATTCTCTCTAACCAAGAGCAAGCTGGACTTCAGTTCAGTTAAACTACATGGAATCAAAGTCGTAGGCGACAAACTTTACGAAGACTCGGTATCGCTCTGGGCATTCGAATCGAGAACTTTAGGCAAGACTATTAGAGTCGTATCGGACAACGAGGCATCGATGATTCCCGCAAAGAGAGATACAGATTACGTGGTTCCAATTATTGTTAACACAATAGAGTTTTCTTCAAAGGAAGAGCATTTGGGAAGATTTGTCTTTCCGCTACCTGACGAATGGTTTGTTCTTTCTGGAGTTTTCTTCGGACAAGACGGCGCAAAGATCCGCAAGGAGAACTCAAAGGTTTGTTTAGATTCATTCAGTACGGAGATTATTGTTGATGAATTGAAAAAGCACAGAGTCTTCAACGACAACTTGTGGGATCTTTATCAGCTGTACAAGTCTCTAGAGAGTTTTGAAACTAAGAATGAATCGCTGCCTGAACCGCTCGGTGAGGAAATATCAGTATCCTCTCTGGATCTGGAAGAAAGCATTCCAGAATCTGCAGACCTGTATCTGGCCGGGGATCGAAAGACTACCGACTCTCTCCATCGTGAAGTCGTGGTTCAATCAAGTATAGAGAAGGTCGGAACCTTCAGCAAGAAGAAGGGAGTTGTTCTGAGGATAAAAAATAATTCAGACCTTGGGACGGTTAAGGGAGTCCATATATCCTTCAGACTGCTTGATCCTATGGGCAAGGAGCTTTACGTTGCTGAGAAGGAGCTAGAGGGCCTAAGCGTAGGACCCGGGGAAGCAAAAAAGCATGATTTCACCGACTTTCCAGAATTTGCTGATCATCAGCTGGAAAGAGTGGCGATTAATCTGATAAGTATTTCGTGGAGTAACGGTCTAGAGACCTTCACTTCTGCTGAAAAATAGACAGATTTCTGAACTGTCTGTGTTCGGCCGCCTTCACTATTTCCATGATCCTCACGGCCTTCTTGTCGTGAGGGTTTGGTTTTTCTCCGGCTTCTATCTTTATGAGTGCCTCATCAAGCTCAGTAAAAGACATCCCAAAAGCAGTCTCATCGGTAACACCAGGAATAAGGTCAGGACTCGGCGGCTTCTCTATGATCCTCTCCGGAATTCCCAATTCTCTAGCAAGGCTAATGACCTCAGTTTTGAACAGATGCTTGATTGGCTCAATGTCGCTTGAATCATCTCCCCACTTCACATAAAGTCCGCAAAGCCATTCGGTCTTGTTTGTCGTGCCAAGTACAGCGTAACCCCTTTTCTCAGCTTCCAGATACAACGAAACCATCCTGACTCTGTGCTTAGCTCTATAGAAAGCCAGTCCCCTTTTGAATTCTTCACTGCCCCTGTCGGCCAGGTCGTCAAGGAAAGGGTCTGAAGAAAGCTGCTGCCACTTATCCCTTACATACCTTTCCTTAACCGACTGAGGTATTAAAAGCGCCGGCGGTTGGAGTCTATAGCAACCAACAGCACGGAGAATCGAACTTATGTTCTTGACTTTGAAGTCTATTCCCAGGAAGTGCGCTACGAGCTTCGAATCCTCCAGGGTATCCTTCGAAGAGTCGCGTTCGGGCATGAGAAGGCCAAATACGTTTCTATTACCTAGGGCGTCTACGGCTAGCTTACCTACCACCGCGGAGTCTATTCCTCCGCTTATTCCTATCACAGCCCCTCGATAGCCCCACTTCAGAACAGTGCTTCTTATAAAATCGACAATTTCTCGCATACGATCACCAATAAGATTATACTAGACTAATCCTCCGTTCTTGAAAACTGAATATTCAACTCAAAGAACCCATTGGGAAGTCTGACATCGAATGTTTGCTGCAGAATATAATCGAAGAAATTTCAGTTGCCGGAAATGCTAGACTTATACGTTAAGGTAATCTCATGTTTAAGGAGGAGGAGAGAAAAATGAGAAAAATCATGTTTCTTCTTGTATCAATACTAATCGCTGGGACCGTCCTGGCATCGAACCCTCTTAACCTTTATGGAAGGGATGCAGACGGAAGAAATGGAGTTGTTGCGGCCGCAAAACCCGAAGCCTCAGAAGTAGGCGTTAGAATTCTCGAGATGGGAGGGAATGCGGTAGACGCTGCGATAGCTGCGGCATTTGCGATAGGTGTTCTGGAACCTAATGCTTCTGGAATTGGCGGCGGAGGATTCATGATAATTAAGCTGGCCGATATGGACGAAGCAGTAGTTATTGATTTCAGAGAAACTGCACCGAACGCTACAAGCCCCACTTTTTTCAATCTTGACGAGAATAATCGCCCAGTAAACTATGAGAGCGTCATCGGAGGAAAGGCCGTCGGGGTTCCGGGTGAAGTCGCCGGCCTGTTGTACGCTCTTGAAAACTACGGAACGCTCTCTCGAGAAGAAGTAATTAAGCCAGCCATAGACTGGGCCGAGAAGGGAATCCCTGTAACAGTTAACCTTTTTTCAATTATTAGCGATAACTACGAGAAGATAATGATGATGGAAAATGGCGTAGACCTCTATTTGAAGTATGGAGGTATTCCTTATGAAGTGGGTGAGACTATTGTACTAAAGGACTTGGCCGATACGCTAAGATCTATCGTAGAGAACGGGAAAGATGCGATATATTCTGGGGAAATTGCCGAGAAGATTGTGGCCGAAGTTCAGAAACGCGGCGGAGTAATGACAATGGATGATCTTGCAAATTATGAAGTGAAGGTTCGAAAACCAGTTGTTGGCACGTATCGAGGTTACACTATTCTGTCAGTTCCACCTGCCAGCTCTGGAGGAACTCATGTGATTGAACTCCTAAATATTATGGAAAATTTCGATGTCGGATCGATGGGAGACAACACTGCCGAGACGATCCACATCTGGTCGGAGGCAATGAAACTGATTTTTGCAGATAGATCAAAATACATGGCAGATACTGACTTTGTAGATGTTCCTCTCGAGGGACTAACTTCGAAAGATTATGCTAGGATCCTTGCTGAGAAAATCGATAAGCGCATTCCACTTGATTCCGTCGAACCCGGTGACCCCTGGAAGTTCGAAAGCGGAAGCACTACTCATCTTTCTGTTATGGACAGAGAAGGAAACATGGTTGCTATTACAAAATCCATAAATTACTTCTTTGGTTCCGGCGTTGTTGTACCGACAACAGGAATTATTCTCAATAATCACATGGACGACTTCGTAAAAACCCCCGGCTCAGCAAACTCAGTCGAACCCGGGAAAAGGCCTCTCAGCAGCATGAGTCCTACACTCGTTCTTGATCCTGAAGGTGAACCATATATGGCTATCGGCGCGCCAGGAGGTACACGGATTATCACTACTGTGGCTCAAACGATAAGCAACATCATTGACCACGGAATGACTGTACAGCAAGCAATTCTCGCACCCAGAGTATTTAGGACACAGACTGGCCCGATGACCATAGAAGGAAGGATATCAATTAACGCTTACAATAGGCTAATCGAAATGGGACATGACATAACTGTAAGAAACGACTATGATCCCTACTTCGGTGGGGTTCATGCCGTCTTGTTCAACAGAGATATTGGAATACTATTTGGAGGAGCCGATCCCAGAAGAGACGGGCAGGCTGTCGCTTATTGAGATGATGTTTTGGAGTTCCCCGAAGCTCAATCGAAAGCAATGCAGAGTCTAATTTTAATAATGGTGTTGGTGAGTAGATCAAAACGAACCGCTTATTAAGAGTGTTTTGGACTTTGCTTTTGGAATTAAACCAGATTATAATCTTTTTATAACGTCATGGGTAGAGGGGGGTGAGTGGTGTGTGGAAAGAGTTCAAGAAGTTTATCAGTCGCGGCAGCGTCATTGATCTTGCTGTTGGTATCATAATCGGTGGTGCGTTTCAAGTAATTGTGAGATCTCTTGTAGACGACATACTGATGCCAATTCTCGGTCTATTCACAGGCGGCATTGATTTAAGCAACCTATTCATAAACATATCAGGGGAATCTTATGCAACACTCGCAGAGGCAAAAGCGGCCGGTGCAGCAACTATAAACATCGGTCTTTTCATCAACGCGATTATTAATTTCATTATTCTCGCTTTTGTGATCTTCTTGATTATAAGAGCAATCAACAAAATGCGGGACAGACTGAAGAAAGAAGAGGCTCCGGCTGCACCAACAACCAAGACCTGTCCTTTCTGTCACACATCGATTCCTATCGATGCAGTGAGGTGTCCTAACTGTACATCTGAACTTGGAAAGAAAACTTGAGATAATAACAAGCAAAAAGCGGCCTAGCGGCCGCTTTTTTTGTTTGCGTGTTTCCATTCGTGGTTGTTATCTAAATCGATTTGTCAAAGGAATACAATGCTTCAGAGATGATGGTACAATCTTTCTATCTAGATCCGGAGGTTCAGATGCTGCTTAGGAAATTTTTCGCGCTTTTGATTACGCTTTTTATTGTTCTTTGTTTTTCGCTAACGGGATGCATCAAACCCGAGGTTTATTACTCTCTTTCAGGTCAGGTCATTTTTTACTTTCCAGAAACTTCAGCAATCGATAATTTTCAAAGAACCGCGGCATATTCTCCCACGTTTTCCACTAAAGACATTGAGCAGGGTTTCCTGAGTAATCAATTCGTTGTCCTATTTGATAGAGGGTTTAATTCAGGAATAATCTCAGGCGTTTCTGGAGTAGAGATCCTTGATGAGTTCTATTCAAGAGACGGGTCTCTTGGCTATGCAGTTGTGAAAACAAACGATCCATCTTCGTTGTATGGCATTGAAGGAGTTAAATCAATCGAGCCGGAAAAGATTTTCACTCTTCAATCCGAGGAGAGTGTCCCCAACGATCCGTTGTATCCTTATCAGTGGAACTACCCGATGATTCAGATGCCTCAAGCCTGGACAATTGCAAGGGGATCGTCAACGGTTGTTGTAGCTGTTATTGACTCGGGCGCTAGGCTGGATCATCCGGATTTAGAAGGTGTCTTTCTTCCGGGATACGATCTAATAAACGGTGATGATGACCCTACAGATTATGATCCCGTTAGATCCCACGGAACCCATGTCATAGGTACGATTGCTGCGAAAACGAATAATTCTTTGGGTGTTTCTGGGATTACATGGGGAGAGTATTGCACAATCATTCCAATCAAAATTTTCGAAGCAGGAAAAACCACCGATGACATACTCGCTAGTAGCATCATTTTTGCGGTTGATCACGGAGCAAAGATTATAAACATGAGCCTTGCGGGGCCGGACTCTCCGGTTGTTGCAGCAGCCATCCAATACGCATCGGAAAATGAAGTCTTGATGATAGCTGCCTCAGGCAATTACTATTCCTCAAGGCCGTATTATCCGGCTTCCTACGAAGAAGTACTATCAGTAGGCGCAGTCGACAATACGATGCAAAGGGCAAGCTACTCGAACTACGGAGAACATCTTGACTTTGTCGCTCCGGGAGGTTCGTCATCCCCACAGATATTGAGCACGGGATACTCGTTTGGCGAGGGAAACACTTATTCCGCTATGTATGGCACTTCGATGGCGGCGCCACATGTAACGGGGCTTGCGGCTCTCTTGATGGCACAAGGTTACGCAGGCAGAGATTCTTCTGGCGAAGAGATTATCAGGAAGATCCTTCGGGGAACGGCCCTTGATCTGGGAGATCCGGGATGGGATCAGTACTATGGATACGGCCTTATTCAGGCATTCGATGCTCTAAATTTCGACGAAGAGCGGAGACCTCTCTTGGTCCAAATCCTCTCCACTTCGGGCCAGGTTCTGAAGGAAGCCGAAGTTGAGGCAGACGGTTCATTTTACGTAAGCGGACTCACGGAAAATTACATCAAAATAAGGGTCTGGAGAGATTTCAATGGAAACAAAGAGATCGACAAAGGCGACCTCCTGGGCTATTACGGTTTCTCTAGCTCCAGTGCAACTACAACCTGGCACCCGGAAATTGAGAACGCCGTGACTCTATCTTTTTTCAGCAGCGGGCATAATGAGCTCGAGACTCCGGTCCAGTTCTTTCCGGTCAACGAATCGTCCGGTTATTAGAATCTGAAAGGGCTCCTCTGAAGGAGCCCTCTCAGATTTATCAGACCTATGTAAGTTCTTTTGCAACCACCCTTACCGGTGTAGAATTTCCCAGGTTATCAGAGACCGGGCAACGGTCCTCCACAGCCTCGACCCATCTTTTGAGTGTCTCTTCATCTGCGTCGGTGTCAACCTTCATCTCTGCGGTTATTTCCTTGTAACCCGCTCTGTCTTCATACGATTTGCCAAACAATCTGGCCGGGTTCAGCGGGCCATAAACATCGATCTCCAGCTTGTCTATTTGAAAGCCCATCTCATTTGCTACAAGATGTCCGACTACATTCAAACAACCGGCCAATGCGGCCAAAACATACTCGACAGGATTGGCACCCTTATCGTCACCACCGAGATTTGGTGGCTCATCAACTATCATAGTAAAATTCCTTGCCTTTACGGCAACTCGCGTCGGACTTTCCGAAACTGCTCTCACTCTGAAATTCGCATCTGGCATACAAATACCTCCTAATTTGTTATATCTTTCACAAATATTCTAACAGCATGGAGATTCTTCTCAGTTAAGCCGATATAAATTATCAGTTAAATACCCGCAATAATGACGGACCAAGTCTGCAGAAACGCAATGAACAGAAGTCCTTTGTCATTTACCTACTGGTTCTGAGTTCATAAACTGAAGTATTTATATCGTACGATATGGTACGGATGGACAGATCGTTGTCTGAAGTGAGAACCGTGAAGAAAACCGAACCTGTAAGAAAAACCTCCTTCACAAGTCAAAAAACTCTGCTTGAAGACAGATCTTAGGCCAAGATCCTACTGCAAACGTGACATCGAGAAACGTTGAATTCACGGAAAACTCTTCATCTACCGGTGTTCGCTGCGATTCACTTCTTTCTTATCTTGTATCCGTCTCTTTCGTCCAGAACTTCATACCCCTTTTCGGAAATCAGTTTCCTCAGTTCATCTGCTTTCTTCCAGTCCTTGCCCCTTCGAGCCTGATCTCTCTGCTTTGCAAGCTCTTCTACTTCTTCGGGAATTACCTCAGTTTCGATTTCGGAAAGACCTAGTCCAAGAACTCTGTCAAATTCGTTGATCAATGAGAGCTTTTCGCCAGGACAAAGATCCTCGCTGTCTACTACCTTCCACAAAACAGCGAGTGCCCTGGGTGTATTCAGATCGTCGTTTATTGCTTCATGAAATTCATTCAGAAGCACTGAATTGAGTTTACTAACAGGTGCTTCTGATCCCTTCAGTTCTCCTATCTTAGTGGTAAGCCTCTTCATGGCGCTTTTCGCTCCATCGAGAGCCTCGAGTGTGAAAGCCAACTGCTTCTTATAGTGAGCTCCCAGAAGGTAGTATCGATACTCTGCAGGATCGTAACCCTTGTCGATCAGCGTCTGCAAAGTAATGAAGTTGCCCAAGGATTTGGACATCTTCTCCCCCTCGCCGATGACGAGGAATTCAGAATGGAGCCAGTAATTAACCCATTCATGACCGAAAGCGGCCTCGCTCTGGGCAATCTCGTTTGTGTGATGAATTGGAATATGGTCTATGCCGCCCGTATGGATGTCGAATCTTTCACCGAGGTACTTCGAAGACATCGCAGAACACTCGATATGCCATCCCGGAAAACCTCTGCCCCACGGAGAGTCCCACTGCATTGCATGGCTATCGTACTTGTATCGAGTGAACCACAGGACGAAATCAAAGGGGTTCCTTTTATAGGGATCGCTTTCCACTCTAGAACGCATCTTGTCCTCGTCAAGCTTAAGCCTTGCCAGCTTTCCATAGTCCGGCAGTTTCGAAGTGTCGAAATATACGTTTCCACCAGCGACATATGTGTATCCGTTAGATTCTATCTTGCTTATCATGTCAATCATGTCGTCTACGTGCCTGGTTGCCCTACATGTGACAGTTGGGAAGATGATGCGCAATCTCTTCAGATCGTCGAAGAAAGCCTTGGTATAGAAGTCCACTATCTCCCAGACGGTTTTCCCCTCGCGTCTTGCACCGGCTTCCATCTTGTCCTCGCCTTCATCCTCGTCTCCGGTCAAGTGGCCCACATCAGTAATATTCATGACATGATTGACCTTGTACCCGTTGAAAAGGAACATCCTTTTGAGGGTGTCGGCAAAGACGTACGCCCTTAGGTTACCAATGTGAGCGAAGTTATAAACAGTGAGTCCACAAGTATATATGCCCACCTCGCCTTCCCTTAGCGGCTTGAAGACTTCCTTTCTTCGTGACATCGTGTTCGTGAGTAGTATTTCCATTCTCTGCCTTCCCTCCTTCCCCAAAACCGGGCTATATGTTCAATATAAGATCGTTCCTGGTTTTCATCTCTTCAGTTTTCGGCCCATATGAGATATAGTCAATCTCGACACCCGTTTCTCTTTCGATAAAAGTCATGTACTTCAGGAAGTTAACGTGATCAGTAACGGGCCATCCACTAGCAGTTTCGTAAATTGGTTTTGCTCTGAAAAAATCATACGAAGTAGAAGGCAATTCCTTTATGACTCCATCGACATCATACGCCACACAGATTTTCACTTCATCCAGTCCGTTCAGTACGTCTCCTTTCGTAATAACGAGGCCCGTTAGACCAGACCTGATTTTTGCATACCTAAGAGCGGGAAGATCCAGCCAGCCTATCCTTCGCGCTCTACCAGTTGTTGCACCGAATTCCTTTCCTCTTTCGCGCAGAAGCCCACCTACCCCGGAGGACTCTTCTGTCGGAAAGGGGCCGGCTCCTACTCGAGTCGTGTAAGCTTTGAGAACCCCGTAGACACCGTCTAGTTCAAAAGTAGAAAAACCTACCGAGGATACCCCGTGAGCCATACACGCCCCCGATGTCACAAAGGGATATGTGCCAAAATCCAGGTCCAGAAGAACACCCTGAGCTCCTTCAAACAAGACGGAAGTACTCCTGAAGACTCTATACATATCTACCGCACTTGTGAAATTGACGCTGAGCCTTTCAAGCTCAGCTCTAAAACCTTGCAGATAGACCAACATTTCCTCTATAGAGACAGCGAAATCCCTGTTATACTTGCTCCGCTTCATGTGATATATCGCTTCGAGTCTTTCTCTCAAGAGTGCCTCGTCAAAGAGGACGAAGAGCTTCAGCCCCTCTCTCGATGCCTTGTCGGTATAAGCGGGTCCTATCCCTCTTCCCGTTGTGCCGATCGGTACCTTGCGCATCTTCTCAAGCAACAGGTCTTCCTCTTTGTGCCAGGGAAGAACGATGAAGGCTTCGGGATCAAGATAGAATCTACTGGAGATGCCTGGGAAATCTCTTTCCAGGATTTTCAGTTCCTCAATCAACTGCCCGACATCTATTACCATCCCTGCACCAAGAAAGCCCTTTGAATCAATCACGGGATTTATCGAGGGCAAAAGATGATTCACATACTTTTTATCCTCAACATAGATCGTATGACCGGCATTTGCGCCACCGGAAAACCTTACTATCCACTCAAAATCCCTGGAAAAGTAATTGACAACCTTTCCTTTTCCTTCATCGCCCCATTGGGCTCCAACAACGGCCAGTTTCTTCACTCGGTCAACCTCCATTAAGAACTCTCTCAAATACGCAATTAACGTTTCTCAAAAAATAATCAGGATTGAAAAGTCTTCCAATCTCTTCTGAATTCATGAGCCCTGTGATCACTTGATTAGTAAGAACCAACTGTTCGAAATCAAGATTGCCGTTCCAGCAATCCATTGACAACTCCTGTACCAACCTGTAAGCTTCCTCTCTCGACATACCTTTCTCAATCAAGGCCAACATGACCCTCTGGGAGAAAACAAGGTTTCTGGAGGCCTTGAAGTTTTCTCTCATTCTTTCGGGATAGATAACAAGATTGCTCACAAGATAAACAGACTTCTCAGCCATATAATACAGAAGCATTGTCGCATCCGGCAGGACTACTCTCTCTACACTGGAATGGGAGATGTCCCTTTCATGCCAAAGGGCGATATCTTCTAGTGAAGCACCTGCGTAACTTCTTATCAAACGCGCCATACCGGTGAGCCTTTCACATATAATGGGATTCTTTTTGTGAGGCATAGCGGAAGAGCCTCTCTGCCCCTTCTTAAATGGCTCTTGAACTTCCAGGACCTCTGTTCTCTGGAGATGCCTGAACTCCACAGCCATTCTCTCTATTGAAGAGGCCGTAATTGCCAGCGCCGAAAGAAACTCGGCGTGTATATCCCTCGGGATGATCTGGGAGGAAACAGCGGTCGGCCTCAGACCGAGCTCGCCAAGAGCAATACTC
Organism: Mesotoga sp. UBA5557; assembly: GCF_002425715.1. NCBI lineage: Bacteria > Thermotogati > Thermotogota > Thermotogae > Kosmotogales > Kosmotogaceae > Mesotoga > Mesotoga sp. UBA5557. The sequence continues at coordinate 34,181 of NZ_DIMV01000044.1, read as the reverse complement.
TCGATCTCCGGCAAAATATTAGCGTAGTTTCCAACGGCTCCACTCAGTTTCCCAACTGAGCAACCATCTATAGCTACGTTCAAGCGAAGGATTGCCCTCTCTATTTCAACAAAGAACGATAGAAACTTCAGCCCAAACGAAGTGGGTTCAGCATGTATGCCGTGAGTCCTACCCATACATACTACATCTTTATAGGCAACTGCTTTTTCTTTCAGTGCTCTCGAGAGCTGTTCCAGAGACCCGACAATAAGGCGCCCGGACTCTCTAACGGCAAGCGAAAGGGCAGTGTCCACAACATCGGATGATGTTAATCCAAGATGGAAATAACGGGCTTCATCCCCCATTCCCTGTGTCACGAACTTTATGAAAGCAATGACATCGTGATCTACTTGCTTTTCAATCTCGGAAATAGCTTCCAAATCAATTCTTGCAGCGGACTTCATCTTTTCAAGCGTTCCTTGAGGAATTCGCCCTGTCTTCTCATAGGCATTGACGACGGCCAGTTCCACTTCGAGCCATCTTTTGTACTGGGCTTCCAGTTCCCAAAGTTCTTTCAGGGGGGAAAGCGCATATCTCTCTATCATAGTCTACCTCCCATCCAACAGATAATAGTTTACATCAAACCATCTGCCATTGTTTTTCATATGTGTCATTCCAATGAAAAAGGTTATGGTCAAATCGGGGCAGATATGAAGAGAATTGGGAACCATCTTTGTCCAGCTTCTGCCGGGATTTGACAAGAGCAGACTGGTTATCATATCCGAAGAACCAACTCAGAATGAGATAGAAAAGTGGAGCTTCTAATGGGGGGCTGTCTCTAAGAGTCAATAAATCAGCCTAACGGCCCATTCAAATACGTCGCTTATTTCTTCACCTTTTGAGATCACAAAGTCAATTATCTGGTCTGCCGTTCTTGGCAATCTGAGAAGGTAATTCCCAACTCCATTCTGCTCGTATATTGCAACCACACCTCTTGCATCTCCTCCGATAGCCACTCTCGCAGATGAAAAGCCTCCTATCGCATAGTTTCTTGCAATAGCTGCTCCCCCCACTGCAAAATCAAAGGAAACCGCAAGGCCCCCGCCTCCAGATACAGCGCAATTGCCAATCCGCCAAATGCAGAGAAAAGACTGGCAGATGCTCCACCCAGAGAAAGCAGAAGAGAAAGCGCTACCCCTCCCAAGCTGAAAAGTCCGATTGAAACTCCACCAATGGCCAACACTCCGATTGCCACATTCACGACTGCAATGATGCCTTTTGCAACTCCAAACGGACGCGTATTTATGTGGATGAAAGGCAGGCCTAAAACAGTTGACTTTGAAATGAACTCATAACCGGCGTGGCCTCCGATACCGTAAGTCCGAGATAGCCTCGTGTGAACCTGGGTGTAAGTGGATTTCCTCTCTTCTATGAATTCTCTGGCATACGCAGAAGGGTCTCCCAGCACTTCAAAAGGGTTCTCTTTACCGCTGTCGAAGACCTTGTTTTGGATATCGTAGTTCATTTCTCTTCTAATTTTCTCTTTCGATTCTCTGTCGGCACTGATAGTGCTCAACGCGATTCGAATATACTGAGAGATTCTTTTCTCACTGATCATCTCTTCCCCCGGTTTCAGGCCCGACAAGATCGGGAGATTCCGGATCAGTCATACGCCTTCATTATCTCCCTATCCTCTTTCATCAGGTGTTCCGCTTTTTCATACATGTCTGATTTCTCCCAGAATGAAAGCTTCTCGTGGGCAGTGAGATATTTCATTGGTATGGGATGAGTCCCGATCACGACTGGAATCTCATAGTAACTCTCAATGAACTCCTTGAAATGACTTAGTCGTGGACAAGGTGGATAACCCACCACCGTTCCCGTTGCGAGATGAATTACTTCGGCTCCGTTCTTGATCATCTCTTGAGGCACGTATTCTACATTTCCCCCCGGACAGCCTCCGCAATAAGAATAACCGACAAGAACCAGTTCTTCTTCATCAGGATAAATGGAAAAACCACCCACATGTTCTCTCATTGCTCTGAGACACTTCCCTCCCCCACAACTCTGATAGCGACCACAAATGATTATTCCGATTTTCTTCACAGAGACACCCCTTTCTAACGTGAAATACTTATCATCATCATTATAGCAATTCATGATGCTTTAGCTTCTTCGGTAAATGCTACTACTATTGCCTATCTCGAGAAATAGCTGTATAATTCAACGGTTCATTTTTTGGAGGTCGATATGAAGGATTTCACTAAGCGAATGCTTTCCATTGCGATACCAATAACACTTCAAAACCTGATGTCTAGCGGCCTCAATCTCGTTGATAACCTCATGATTGGACAATTAGGCACAACCGCAATAGCTTCCGTGGGTCTGGTGAATCAGGTGGTTTTCATCCTCAATATTCTCACCTTTGGAGTTTCTAGCGGAGCCGGAATATTCGTTTCGCAGTACTGGGGAAAAAGAGACGAAAAGAACATCGAGAAGACGCTCGGGCACATTCTCTACATTACCATGGGAGCCGCCGTTGTATTCTTTGTGCTGTTGTTCTTTTTCCCCGAAAGAGTATTAATGATCTTCACTACCGATACTGAAGTAATAAGAACCGGCGCGACATATGCAAGGCCAGTAGCCTTTTCAACGTTCCTGACATCATTTTCTTTTATTATCGCGATGGCTTTGAGAACAGTGGAAAAAGCCAGAATCCCTATGTATGTAAGTCTTGTCGCTCTGTCGATTAACACAGTGGTGAACTACGTGCTGATTTTTGGTTTTGGGCCAATCCAACCTCTAGGTGTTTATGGAGCATCACTCGCAACTCTCCTGTCAAGATTTGTGGAGTTCGTGATTTTTGTCAATATTGTCTTGCGAAGGAAAACCCCCGTAAGGCTTTCAAAATTCGCCTTCAAGTTCGAAGCACCGTTTTTCAAAAGGCTTATGAAATATGCTACTCCGGTGATAGTAAATGAGTTTCTGTGGAGCCTGGGTATTACAATGTACTCGCTTGTCATGGCAAGAATGGGTACTGAGTTTATAGCTGCCAGGAATATCTCTAGCACCATCGAAAACTTCGGGTTCGTCATTTTTGGTGGATTAGCTTCAGCGACAGTTGTCATGGTTGGAGCAGAACTGGGAAGGAATAACTTCACTCAGGCAAAGTATAACGCAAAGAAGTTGCTTCAGCTTACTGTGATGACCGCAGTGGCAACCGGCCTTATCATCATTCTGCTTTCGAGGATCATCGTGAATTTCTACAATATTGATCAGGGACTTAAGAATATTGTCCTAACCATAATTATCATTGTGGGCATCTCCCAGCCAATCAAAATGTTTAATGCAGTGAACATCGTCGGGGTTCTCCGAAGCGGAGGAGACACCAGAGCAGCTATGATCATCGAGATTGCATCGCTTTGGGGAGTGGGAATTCCTCTTGTGGCCGTCACCGGACTGGTACTGAAATGGCCGCTCACTCTCGTCTACGTCGCGATGATGATTGAAGAGCTCTTCAAGGCAATTCTGGGAGTCAGAAGGACCTTGACCTGGAAGTGGCTGAAAAACGTTGTTGATTAGGAGCAACCCGGATCAAAAAAGGCCGAGTAACAGTCTCTTCGGCCCTAGATAAACTTGTCATGCAAGCTGCTTCTTACTCAGGTCTGCAGAAACCTAAGGAAGAGCTGAGCGTAAATTCTTGCCACGAGAAGAACATCTTCAATCGATATCCTTTCATTTGGCTGATGGGCCAGTTCAACGTTTCCGGGCAACAAAGCTCCGAAAGCCACGGCATTTGGTACTGCCCGGGCGTACGTACCTCCACCAATAGCTATCGGTTCTTCATCGTGTCCCGTCACTTCCTTATATACTTCCCTGCACATCTTTACCAATTCCGAATCGGGAGATACATAAAGCGGCTTCTGGTGATGGTAGGTTTCGACCCGGAATCCATTGAAAGCCTCTTCAATCTGCGATCTTATCATTGCTTCATTGAAGAAAACGGGGTATCTGATGTTAATTACCAGCTTCAGGACTCCGGCTTGAAGCCTGAGAGTTCCCATATTGAGAGTCAATTCTCCAGACATCGAATCCCTTCCGGAAATTCCTAACGATTCGCCATAGAATTCGTAACCAATCTTGTTTCTTATTGTACTCAAGAGCCTCTTCATCTCGGAATCCTCCAGGGGAAGCTCCGCGAGAAGATCTACCAGAGCTGCCAATGCGCTCTGCCCTTTATTTGGGGTTGATCCGTGAGCGGAGATTCCCGTTATCGAAATCTCAACTCTTCTATCCGACTTATTTATCTCTAGTTTAGTATTATTCTTCGGTGAGAAGGAGCGAATTTTCTCTAGAATCTCGTCGTCTGCACCCCTGAGAACGACCTTTGCTGACGAAGCAACCATGTTTGGTGCTTCTCCGGCAGTCAAGTTCTCGATTACCAGCCCTTTCTCTCTACTGATGGCAGGTGCTGAAATCCCGTAATTCACTATTCCTTTCTCCGCAAAAATCACAGGAAAATCGGCATCGGGTGTCACAGAAAAATCTGGGATCTCTTCGTGCTTGACATAGTACTTCATACACTCCCAGCCAGTTTCTTCGTTTGTTCCGAAAATAAGCCTAATTCTCTTGGAGGGCTTCTTAACATAGTTCTTTATTGCCTTGAGAGCATAAAGTGCTGCAATCATAGGGCCTTTGTCATCCTGAGTTCCTCTTCCCCAGATCTCTCCGTCCTTCACCAGGCCGCTGTAAGGTGGAACTTCCCAACCTTCTCCTTCTGGAACTACATCAAGGTGACCAAGAACACCGAAAGTCTCGCCCAATCCATAATCTACTATGCCCACATACCCATCGGCGTTCCTTGCCTCAAAGCCTAGCTTCTGCGCCAACTTGATAGTTTGATCAAGCGAATCCCTTACCCCTTTGCCAAAGGGACCGCCATCCACCGGAGTATCCTGAACCGACTTGATTTTAATTGAATCGGATATTGATCTTACCAGTTCCTCCTTCAGGGAAATCACAATTTCGTCAAGTTTTCTATCCACTTTTCTCCTCCTTACACTATTATCTCTTTTATTTCCTGTGACTCTCCTCTTTTGCATAATAGAGTTCCCTCACTACTTGCCACCAAAATATAGCCATCAATACCGGATATTGCCAGCTTCTTCTGTGTGTGATTGATCAGCAAACAGTTTTTCACCTCTCTTGTTGAGAATTCTCCTTCAATTGCGTTCCCGTTCTTGTCTTTAATTAGCAAATCATAAACCGCATCCCAGGACCCTATGTCATTCCAGTAGAAATTCCCCTGCACAGTAACAACTCTAGAAGACCTTTCCATTAGACCGTAGTCAATCGAAATCTTCGGAAGTCTCTCATAGATCTCTTCGATTTCTTCGGGCCTGTCTTTGATCTCGCAGATTACAGAAAATAGATCGGGGAAGTTCTCTGAAAGCTCTGAATCAAAAACGCTCTTCCTCCAAACAAACATCCCCGAATTCCAAAGAAACCTGCCTGACCGAAAATACTGCTGAGCAGTCTCGTAGTCAGGCTTTTCGTGGAACTTCTTCACCGCATAGACCTCATCGTTTTCATCAACCACATTTCCCCTCTCTATGTATCCATAGCCTGTGTAGGGATGTGTGGGAGTTATTCCTATAGTAACAAGCGATTCGTGAGACTCAGCAAATCTGATCGCCGTCCTTAACGTCTTAAGAAAATTTTCTTTATCTCTTATTACGTGATCTGCGGGAACAATAACCATAATGTCTTCGGGAGAAAACCTACTGCTCCCGAGAGCGATGGCGGGAGCAGTGTTTCTTCTCATCGGCTCGAAAATCACATTTTCACTCGGGAAGAGAGGCAGATAGTACTGCATAAGAGGATATTGCTCTCTTGTAGTAATTATGATTGTCTCGTCGGTAAGCTCTTCCATTCTTTCGATAGTCTCTTCAATCATCGTTTTGTTTGACCCAAACTTGTGAAATTGCTTGGGTCTTTTTTTTACGCTAACAGGCCAAAGCCTTTCCCCTATTCCCCCAGCCATTATTAGAGTCTTGACCATGCACATCTCTCCTTCCCGATAGATCCGATATCTATAGCATACCAGAAAGGTAGAGCTTTACCCGGCAAAGGCGGAGAGGTAATTTTTCGGAAAAATCGTGTATAACAGAATAGAAAGAGAGACATAGAAACTATTGTTCGACCCTGTACGTTTCTAATTAGCGCCGGCGAGCTTTGATAAAGTTACAGTTTGAAGGCAAAATAAATGAAGGGGGTGTTGTTTTGGAAAAGACGATGGTTAGAGTGAGAATGAGTCTTCATGATGCTCATTACGGGGGAAACCTTGTTGATGGAGCAAGAATCCTTCAGATGTTCGGAGACGTGGCTACTGAGCTCTTGATTACAAGCGATGGCGATGAAGGGCTTTTCAAAGCCTATGATAACGTTGAGTTTCTCGCTCCCGTCTACGCAGGGGATTACATTGAAGCAACAGGGGAAATTGTCTCTAGAGGCAACACATCTAGAAAGATGACATTTCAAGCCTTCAAAGTTGCTCAGGCAAGACCTGATATCAATAATTCCGCGGCTGAGAGCCTTTCTGAACCTGTCCTAGTATGCAGAGCTAGTGGTACATGCGTAGTACCCAAGAACAAGCAGAGGAAAAACGATGGATAAGTTGATAATCACTGCAGCTCTTACCGGTGCAGAAGTCACGAAAAAACAACAACCGGCGCTACCGGTTTCTCCTGAAGAAATCTCGGAGGCAGCATACGAGTGTTTTCTCTCAGGAGCGAGCATTGTCCACGTTCATGCAAGAGACTCGTCGGGAAAGCCCACACAGGATCGTGAAATCTATAGAGAAATTATGGAAAGAATCAGAAGCAAGTGCGATCTGATATTCCAGCCATCCACCGGTGGAGCAGTATGGCATAAAGTGGAAGAGAGATCTCAACCTCTTGAGATCAATCCGGAGATGGCGACCCTCTCTGCCGGAACGTGCAACTTTGGAGATGATGTCTTCTTCAATTCAGAGAAAACAATGGAGTATTTCGCTCTGGAGATGAAAGAGAAAGGAATAAAGCCTGAGATAGAGGTATTTGAAAGAGGCATGATAGAAAATGCTCTACGTTTGCAAAAAAAAGGACTGTTAGGAAGCCCAATACACTTTGACTTTGTTCTTGGTGTTCCGGGTGCCTGCCCAGGGAATATCGAAGACCTGATTCACATGGTTAACAATATACCGACTGACAGTACCTGGACCGCAGCAGGAATTGGTAGGCATGAGCTCCCTTTGGCAACAGTTGCCATCCTGATGGGAGGACATGTTAGAGTGGGATTTGAAGACAACATCTACTATAGAAGGGGAGAGCTTGCGGTTTCTAACGCTCAGCTGGTGGATAGAGTAGTGAGAATCGCAAAAGAGTTGGGCAGAGACATAGCAGCTCCTAACGAAGCAAGAGAAATACTTGGAATTAGGAGGAAAGATAAATGAAGGGATGTCCATTTGGGAGCCATAGAGTTATTGAGCCGCTCGGATTCCTCCCTCAAGCAGCGAGAAAAATTGACAACTCAGAGGATCTTTATGACAACGAAATCTCCGTTGATGTGGAAACCCTTAACGTTGACTCCGCTAGTTTCACCCAGATGAGAGAAGCTTGCAAAGACGATGAATTGGGAATCGCTGCCATGATAATTGATATAGTCAACAATAGGGGGAAGCTTCAGAATCCAGTTACAGGCTCAGGAGGAATGCTAATTGGTCGAGTCTCGCGGATAGGAGAAGCCCTTAAAGACCGTAAATTAGAAGTTGGCGACAGAATTGCCTCACTTGTTTCGCTATCCTTGACGCCGCTGAAAATCGAGAGGATTCTGAAGGTGCATCTCGAAAAAGATCAGGTGGATGTCGAAGGGAAGGCTATACTGTTTGAGAGTGGGATATACGCAAAACTGCCATCAGATATTCCCGCTAAGATGGCCCTTGCAGTTCTGGACGTTGCGGGAGCTCCGGCGCAAGTCGACAAGCTTGTGCAGCGTGGTATGAGTGTAGCAATACTTGGGGGTGGCGGAAAATCCGGAGTGTTATGTTGCTACCAAGCGATGAAGAAATGCGGTGACTCAGGAAAAGTGATTGTAGTAGAATATTCTGAAGAAAATGCGAAGAGGATCCAAGAGCTTAACCTTGCCCATGAGGTAGTTATTGCAGATGCAACAAAGCCTCTTGAAGTCTACAATAAGATTCACGAACTGACAGCAGGTAAGCTCTGTGATGTGGTAGTAAACAATGTGAATGTTCCCAACACTGAGATGAGCTCGATACTCGTTACCAAAAACGAAGGCATAGTTTATTTCTTCAGCATGGCCACCTCCTTTACCAGAGCAGCCCTAGGAGCAGAAGGTGTCGGGAAGGATATTACCATGATCATCGGGAACGGGTATACCAAAGGCCACGATGAGCTTGCGTTGGACATTTTGAGAGAATCAGACAGTATTAGAAGGCTTTTTCAGAAGCTATACATTTGAGGTGGAGCAATGCGAGATTACAGGGAAATTCCAATGTGGAAAGAGGTTACTACTGCTCAATGGAGTGACTGGCGCTGGCAGGTAGCCAACAGAATCAAGACTGTTGAAGCTCTCAGGCAGATAATCGAAATCACCGAAGAAGAAGCCCTCGGAATTGCCGAGTGCCTTAGAACACTTCGAATGTCAATTACACCGTACTATGCAACTCTCATGGACCCAATCAATCAAAGATGCCCGATAAGAAGGCAGGCAGTTCCCACGGACAAGGAACTGAGAATCGACAGATGGGATATGATTGACCCACTTCATGAAGATGAAGACTCTCCGGTTTCGGGACTCACTCACAGATACCCCGACAGGGTCCTCTTTCTAATTACAGACCAGTGCTCGATGTACTGTAGGCATTGTACACGACGAAGATTTGCCGGTCAACTCGATAAGCCAAGAACGAGAAAGGAAATTGACGATGCACTTGAATACATTAGGCAAACCCCAGAGGTAAGAGATGTGCTGCTCTCCGGAGGAGATGCATTGCTTGTAGGAGACGAATATCTCGAGTACATTCTTAGCGAGCTGAGAAAGATCCGCCACGTGGAGATAATCAGAATTGGCACCAGGACACCTGTCGTTCTTCCCCAACGAGTGACTCCCGAACTTGTAGAAATGCTGAGAAAATACCACCCGATTTGGATTAACACTCATTTCAACCATCCACTGGAGATCACTCCCGATTCTACGAGAGCATGCGAAATGCTCGCTGATGCAGGAATACCGTTGGGAAATCAATCCGTTCTCCTTCGAGGAGTGAATGATTCCCCCTACATAATGATGGAGCTCGTACACCAGCTTGTCAAAATACGAGTTAGACCCTATTACATATATCAGTGCGATCTCTCTCAAGGAATTGGCCATTTCAGAACTTCCATAAGGAAAGGAATAGGAATCATGGAGTCTTTGATTGGAAATACTTCGGGACTATGCGTCCCAACGTTCGTGGTCGATGCCCCCGGCGGAGGCGGTAAGATTAGAGTGATGCCCCAGTACAACATCTCCGAGTCAGATAGAGTAGTCGTTCTAAGAAATTATGAAGGGGTAATAACCACGTATCATGAGCCGGAGGATACTTCCAGCGACGTTGATGACAGTCTCTATAAAGAGAAATACGAGTTTACGGGTGTCTCCGACCTTCTTTATGGAAATTCCATGAGTTTCGAACCCACGACCCTTCAGAGAAGAGAAAGAATTAAGAAGTGGAAAGAAAAGAAGGTGAAGAAATGAGATTTCGAGATTTCTATGAAGGCAAAAGTTTCTCTACAAAGAGAGTGATCACAACAGCTATGGTAGATTCATTTGCCGAGTTGACTGGCGACAAGAATCCTGTTCATACTGACGAAGAATTCGCGAAAAACACACGTTTTGGAAGGAGGATAGCTCACGGGATGCTTTCTGTAGGAATCATCTCGGCCATCCTTGGAAATGACTTTCCTGGACCGGGTTCTATCTACATGAAACAAGAAGTCAAGTTCTTGAAGCCAATCTTTTTGGAAGAGGAAGTGAAGATCACTATCGAAATCCTCGAAAAGAACGAAGAGAAAAAGAGACTACTGGTTCGTACAACTGTCGAGAAGAGCAATGGAGAGAAGGCAGTTGACGGCGAAGCATTGCTGCTCTTCACTGGAGAATGAGACCTCCCATCAGCGTCATTGAATTAACCGATGGAATTGAAACAGTATCCGTGATCGGCCTGGAAAAGAACACCGGTAAGACGGTCGTACTTAATCGGCTGTTGAGAGAGTTTAGAAAAGAGGGAGTCTCTGTTGGACTGACATCAACGGGACTTGAAGGTGAGAAGATAGACCAGATTTACCTGAATAAAAAGCCCGAGATCAATGTCAGTAAAGGCACTTATTTCGCAACATCCGAGAAGGACTTCCACAACCGACGGTTTTCCGCCACTGTGTTAGACCTGAGGGATTACAGATCCCCTCTCGGCAGAACGGTCTTCGCAAGAGCAGAGACTGCTGGGAAAGTAATAATTTCGGGGCCATCTATTTTGGACTATCTGTGCGAAACTGTAAAGACGTTGAAATCCTATGGCTGTGATAAGGTTCTTATAGATGGTTCTACATCGAGACTTAGCCCCGGAGCTCCACGAATATCGGACGGAATAATCCTTGCAACCGGTGCCGCTCTGTCGATGAACTTAGAAGAATTAGTAAGAAAGACACGTTTTGCGGTGAAGCTGATCTCTCTTCCCGGTGCAGAAAGAGAGCTCCGAAATCGCCTACTCCCCCTCGAGATCGGTGTATGGATAGATGATAATGGGGTCTTTGAAAGACTATCCTCCTCATCCTTGACAGCATCGTACTCAAGCACAGATACTGTGGGGAAAACAATCTACATAAACGGATCACTGACATCTTCCGTTTTGCTTCGTCTTGCAGAACCCGGAACGAGAGTAGTAATTAGAGATTTTTCATGTATTTTCGTTGACGAACAAACTCTCGTGAAGTACGAAAGATCCGGAGGAAGACTTGAAGTTGTTTATCCAGCCAATCTCATCGCGGTAACGGTGAACCCTTATTCGCCAACAGGTTTCAGTGTCAAGTCAAGAGAGCTTGTAGAAGCCCTGGAGAAGTTTATCAGTGTTCCCGTAATCGATGTTCTGGAGGAGACGGCAAATTGAAATACCTTGACTGCGGATTTGAATACATAATCTCTCTCATTGAGCCAATAACACCTATTGGAAGAGAGGCGCTGCGTAATCTCACCTTTCTTACCAACAGAAAGTCAATAGAAGAAATTCACAGAAGGCAAGAGGAGATTCTCAAGAAGGAAGAGATCGTACCTTCACTTAAGCGAATTTTATCAAGGATCCGGGATGTTAGGGGTACAATCTCAAACCTCTCCGGTGGAAATTTGCTTGAGGATATAGAGCTCTTTGAAATCAAGAGCTTCACTTACTGGTGCGAAAAGCTAAGGGAAGAACTAGGAACTTGCGGCTCATGGATGCAACTTCCATGCCTTTCGCCCGTGTTTTCAATTCTAGACCCTGATAATTCCCAAACAGAGAGCTTCTATATCTCCAATAACTTCGACGATGCACTCGGTGAGGTTAGGAAGGAGCTTCACAGGTTACAGCGTATAGGTGGAGAACATACCAAGAGTCTTGATGAACTTGTTCAGAAGAACTTCGAGATTGAGAGGAGGGTGAGAGCCGATCTTTCGGATAGACTAAGAGAGTATCGTGACGTCCTCGAGGAAGCGATTAACAAGACCGGAAACATAGACCTAGTAATCGCTCTCACCGATCTGAATAAGAAGCTAGGCTTGAGGAAACCAGAAATCTCTTCTGGAGAGTATGAGTTCGAAGATCTCTTCAATCCAGAGATATCCGAGAGCCTCAGAAAAAAGGGGAAGGAGTTCCAGCCATTTTCAGCAAACTTTGGACGAAAGGTTGTCATCGTTGGCGGTAACATGACCGGGAAATCCGTTCTTCTCAGGAGTGTCGCTCTTCTTCAAACAATGTTTCAGTACGGTCTCTTTGTTCCTGCAAATAAAGCTTTTATTCCCGTGTACGAGTCGGTGGTTTATTTCAGCGGGGACAAACAGTCTTTCACCGATGGGCTGTCGTCGTTTGCGGGAGAAATTCAACACCTGAAAGAAGCAATAGAGATAGTTCAAGCGGAAATCGCGGGCCTGTTCCTGTTCGACGAGATCGGTCGGAGCACTAATCCTGTTGAAGGTCCCGCTTTCTTGATAGCCTCTGCCGATTATCTCGGTCGCAACCCCAAGTGCCGCTCCATTTTCACATCTCATTACGAGGAGGCACTCCAAATCAACTCCGCCCAGTTATTTATGATTAAAGGTGTTGATCACCACAGAATTGAAACCGAAAGAGACAGGGAGATTTCTTACTACGTTGACCACTCACTTATAGAAATGAGGGACAAAGTAATCTTTCCGAAGGAGGCTATTGCAATCGCCCGTATTATGGGACTTGACAAGGAATTCATAGAGCTGATAAAAGGCAGTATTGTGGGAGGCTGTGAATGAAAGGAAAACTGAACTTAGACTGGAATAAAGTAGAAGAAGCGCGGAATTACTCTCGAAAGATAGCTGACGCAGTGCACAATTTCGTCAACGAACATACTACAGTAAGTGTAGAGAGAGCAATATGTAGGCTTCTCGGGATAGATGGAGTCGATGAGTACGATGTTCCAATGTCAAACGTAGTTGTCGATCACCTCAAATCCGCGAACCTATTAAGCGAAGGCGCAGCATACGCAATAGGCAATGCCATACTCGTAACCGGTCTCTCTCCACAGAGAATTGCCGAGGAGATCTCACATGGCAGACTTGACCTAAGAAGTCTCGGTTACGGACCTGAAGTCGAAGTCTTTGGAGCTATCGACGGTTTAGTGGAAGAGACAGTTGAGAAGATTCGCTTGAATCGAGTTAAGCGCGACTCTCTTATACAGGAGCTGGGCGAAGGCAAGAAACCTTATCTCTACGTGATAGTAGCAACTGGAAACATTTATGAGGATGTGGTTCAAGCAAGGGCGGCAGCAAGGCAAGGCGCCGACATAGTAGCAGTAATCAGATCGACGGGGCAGAGCCTTCTGGATTATGTCCCCTTTGGACCGACAACGGAAGGCTTCGGTGGAACATACGCCACTCAAGAGAATTTCAGAATAATGCGGTCTGCGCTTGATGAAGTTGGAGAAGAAGTAGGAAGATATATCAGGCTCTGTAATTATTGCTCCGGACTTTGCATGCCGGAAATTGCGGCAATGGGAGCTATTGAAAGACTTGATGTAATGCTAAACGATGCACTCTATGGGATCCTCTTCAGAGATATAAACATGAAGAGGACCATAATCGACCAATACTTTTCAAGGGTCATTAATGGATTCGCCGGAGTAATAATCAATACCGGTGAAGATAACTACCTCACTACGGCCGATGCTTATGAAGAAGCACACACGGTACTGGCTTCCCAGTTCATAAACGAAAGGCTGGCATTAATGGCAGGTATTCCCGAGGAACAGATGGGTCTTGGGCACGCTTTCGAAATGGATCCCTCAATAGAAAACGGCTTCCTGTACGAACTTGCTCAAGCGCAGATGAGCCGGGAGATATTTCCGAAGGCGCCACTGAAATACATGCCTCCTACAAAGTTCATGACAGGAAACATCTTCATGGGTTACGCTCAGGATACTCTTTTCAATGTGATTTCCATCATGACTAATCAGGGTATTCAACTTTTAGGAATGCTTACTGAAGCGATTCACACTCCCTTCATGAGCGATAGGTACCTTGCAATTGAAAACGCACGGTACATATTCAATAACCTGCGAAATCTCAGTGATGAGATAGTATTCAAAGAAGACGGCATAATCCAGGAAAGAGCTTCCAGAGTGTTAGATGAAGCCGTGGATCTACTGAAGGAAATTCAATCAGTAGGTTTGTTTGAGACACTAGAGAAGGGAACTTTTGCAAACATAAGGCGATCACTCCACGGCGGGAAGGGACTGGAGGGAGTCGTAAAAAAGGGAAACAGCTACAGGAATCCATTTATCGAGAAGATGCTTGGAGGGAGTTGTGATGGATAAAAACTCATACAAAAAGAATGATCTTCCGGCTGCAGTAGATCTCACCAGGATCACTCCCTACGGAGACACGATGAACGACGGCAAAGTTCAGCTGAGTTTCACCCTTCCTGTCCCATTTGGTCCCGAGGCCGATGAGGCTGCTAGATTATTGATGCGAAAGATGGGCCTAAAAAATCCTCAGATCTCGTTTTCAAGAGAGATGACGACCGGATTCACTTTTTTTGTAGCATACGGAGAATCCTCCCATTCAGTTGACTACACTTCTATTAGAGTTCCCAAGATAGCAATGGAGAAACTGTCTATGGAGGAGATCGACAGGTTCATTGAAGAGCGGATAGGGAGAAAGGTAGTTGTGGTTGGAGCTAGCACGGGATCGGACGCTCACACTGTTGGCATTGACGCAATAATGAATATGAAAGGCTTTGCAGGTCACTATGGGTTGGAACGATACAGGAACATTGATGCTCACAATCTAGGTAGCCAGGTCCAAAACGAGGAGTTGGTAGCAAGGGCAATTGAACTAAAAGCCGATGCTATTCTGGTATCTCAAACTGTAACTGCCAAGAACGTTCATCTGAAGAATATGACTGCCCTTGTGGAGCTTCTTGAAGCGGAAAACATTAGAAAGAAGATCGTCTTGGTGGCAGGTGGAGCAAGAATAACTCATGAACTGGCAAAGGAATTAGGATACGATGCGGGATTCGGGCCAGGCACTTTTGCTGAAGATGTAGCAAGTTTCATTGTCCACAAACTCGAGTCTGTGGTCTGATAACTTGTGATAGAATCTACCATCGTAGCTTAAGCGGAGGTAAAGTGTTTTGAATACGCTCGTAGTAGTTAATCCAAATGCCAGTCATGGTCAAGCAGGCCGTGAGTTTGAAAGCTACATCTCCGAACTGATTCGCGAAAAACTTGGTGATTATGACCTACACATAACGACGGGTATAGGCGATGCTCTGCAGTTTGTGGCTCTTAACAGCGGCTACGAGAGAATAATAAGTGTTGGCGGAGATGGGACTCTGAATGAGGTCATAAACGGAATGAAAGCTGGCAATTCGGGAGCTTCTATCGGCATAGTCGCCGTTGGCTCAGGAAATGATCTCGCGAGAGCCATAAACCTTAAACAAGACTACAGAGAAATGGTGAAAATAGCATCTGGAAAGAGAATTCGCGAGATCGACCTGCTAAGGGTAAACTTCAAAGATTTCAACGGCACTAATTCAACTAGATATGCCGTAAACGTTGTTGGAGCAGGTTTCGATGCGGCAATCACTAACAGAATGAACAAATCGAGATTCAAGACCAGTGGAAAGATGGCATACTTGCTTTCCTTTCTGATCGAATTCATCACTTCGAGAACTTATCCGCTAAGTTTCACCATTGACGGAGAAAAGTTCTCGGACAGATTCTTTTTTCTTACTATGGCAAACGGAAACTACTTTGGAGGAGGAATGAGAATCGCCCCCAAAGCACTTGTGGATGATGGGCTCATGGACATAGTTGGTGTCTCAAAGATGTCAAAGCTCCGTCTTCTTTACCACTTCCCGAAGATCTATCGCGGTGAACATCTAGTCGTAGATACAGTAAGCTACAGAAACGCCAGATCTATTTCTGTCATAAGCGACAGAGATGTAATTATTCAGATGGATGGGGAGGTTGTCGGAACCCTGCCCATGGAAATCTCCATTTGCGACAAAGCTCTAAAACTGGCTTCAGCGTAGGACTCTCAGATTCATTATTGCACTGTCAAAAGTAAGATATGAGCTGAAGTCAAATGTTGAACCCTCAAACACATACTCTTTGTCTCCGGTATATGACAGATCTGTTCTAATATTCCGTATGGCAGCATTAGCTTTCAGAATAGACCTAATACCGTCTGGGATAAAAACCTCTGAGTTGATAATGGCAGCATTGACTTTAGTATTTGAGGGGCCCACTTCAGGTATAATCAATTTTGTCTTAATAACAGCCCCGTTCAACTTCAGTTCGTCAACTTTCAGCTCAGCCAGATTGAACCTGCCATTCATTACCGCGCTGTCAAACTTGAGCACATAGTTATAATCTGGGTTCAGCTTAATCACAACGGTACTTGTTCCAAGCCAAGAGACGTTTGAATCAGGTCTTATCACAAACCTTTGAGATAGCTGCGTACTATCCTCTTCAATCCTGAGATCGGTGCCTCGAACTGAATATTCGACTACCGCAAACGTTGAAGACGCTACATCTTCCATCAATGATTCAACAGTAATGTTAGCCATCGCAAGGTTGAGTAGAATCTCAATGCTTCTGGAAGACTCAGAAGCTTCAAGTGTCACAGAATTCCTAACGGCTTTCTCGCCCGAGAGAAATGGCGAGGGCCAAAAGAATATGAACAGCACAAAAGCGACAATAAGCAGGACATTAACGTATCTGATCCAGCGAAGGGCCTTTACGCTCGAAAGAATGCTTAACCCGACCAGGACAAGAATTACCGGCCAGTAATTTGCGAGATTGACCAGGGCATTGAGAAGTGTGTCTCCAGTGAACAATCCAAAGATCAGCAAGACACCAACCAAGACGAAAATCAATCCCATCGCAATTCTCATATAATCAGCTCCTGCTTACGGACTTATAGATTACGAACCCTCCACCTGCTATCAATACTATTCCAATAACAAACTTCCAGAATATCCCGCTGAAAATGTTCCAGGGAGTGAATGACCCCAACAAGAGTGCTATGCCAAAAACAATGAGAAGCCCAGCAATAATCAGCTTGCTTTTGTCATCCGAAAGCACCTCTTTCTCTCCCTCTTCTATCGGCTTACCCTCCTCATCCATTATCACAACATTGTTCTCTTTGTTGATTGGAGCCCTCGGCACTATGAACATGCCGATGATATAAATCAACAAACCGGCTCCACCTGCAAAAACAAGTGCAACAAAGACCAATCTTACGATCACCGGATCGATTCCTAAATACTCCCCTATTCCTGCAGCCAGACCGTCTATCACTTTGTCCTTTCTAGACTTGTAAAGCCTCTTCTCTAAGCTCACATAACCACCTCCCACGATGACTTCTGTGCAATAATACTACAAAAAACTCATACATCATAATACAATCTGATCAATTTCCACAAACACTAAGCCGAATGCGATTTCGAACAGTTTTCGTGTGAATAGTTTTTCGCTTCTGCAAAGCCAAACATTCAGATTATCCAATCATGGCGCCAGCTCCCACTGGTCAGAAACAAGCAGGCTCCGCGTTGAATACTTGCGATTTTCTAAGCAAAACTATTTTAATCACCCTCCTTCAAAGATAACTGCTTTCATTCAAACATGACTGGGTTTTGAATACAAGTTCATGGATGATACACTGTAGTTAAACGATTAACTAAACGTTTAACTAGAAATCGAGTGAGGGTCGATGAAATGGCTAATATGAAAGATGTTGCCAAACATGCTGGAGTATCGGTCGCCACAGTGTCAAACGTAATATCTGGGAAGAAGTTCGTGAGTCCTGAACTAAAAAGCACTGTCCTTGAATCCATAAACGCCCTTCAGTACAGACCAAGTAAAATTGCAAGAAGTCTGAAAATTCGAAAGTCATTCCTGGTTGGACTTCTGGTTCCAGATATAACTAATCCGTACTTCGCAGAAATTGCAAGAGGCGTGGAAAGCATTGCCCTCGATCACGATTATCAGATGTTTCTTTGCAACAGCGACGGAAAGAGTTACAGAGAAGAAGAGACGTTGATTTCCTTCCTTGGCCACGGAGTTGATGGTGTGATCAATGTTGCGCCCAGAATGGAAGAGGGGCTTCTAGCAGATCTCTCAGATGGAATGCCCATGGTGATTCTTGACAGGCATCTCACAATCGAGAATCCACTAATTGACGTAATCTACACGAATAATTTCAAAGGTTCTGCTCAATTAGCCAGACACTTACTAAACAAAGGCCACAAAAGATTCGCCTGCATAGCAGGGCCAAGAGATGTGCCCAGCGCAGTAAGAAGGCTTCAGGGATTCTGCAGCGAGCTCGAGAGAGATGGAATACGCAAAGGAGATATAAGAATCTATTACGGTAGCTTCAAATATGAAGACGGATTCAAGATAATGAAGCAGAAAATATTGAAACTTAAGAACAGACCTACTGCTGTTTTTGCCGGGAATGACATGATGGCGTGGGGGGCAATCGAGGCAGCAAAACAGCATGGTTTAAAGATTCCGATAGATATCTCCATCGCGGGGTTTGACAATGTTCTTTACTCGTCACTAGTAATCCCGGCGATGACGACTGTGAATCAGCCGAAGTATGAAGCCGGAAGGGCAGCAATGAAGTTGCTTCTTGAGAAGATAATGAAGAAGCAGAGTGGTGAAGATGTCCACACGAGAAAGATAGAGCTGGATTCACAGCTTATAGTGAGGGAATCAACTGAAATATGACAAATCAATGGAGGTGAAAGAATGAAGACAAAGGGTATTCTTCACAACGATCTTGCAAGAGAAGTGGCAAGACTTGGCCACGGCGACATGTTAGTTATTACAGACAGAGGGTTTCCATTTCCAAGGCACGAAAACACAATTTGCATCGATGTATCGGTAGGAAGGGATCTCCCCAGGTTCGTAGATGTCGTTAAGGTCGTACTCGAGGAACTTGAAATCGAGAAGGTAATTATTGCTGACGAAACCAAATCGGTAAGCCCCGAAATCTATTCACAACTGAAGGAAATTGTTTCGCAAATCAAGAACAAGGGGAACGACATAGTAGAGGAGAATATCCCTCATCCAGAATTTAAGGATCTAGTTCTAAATGGCAGTCTCCAAGGCAAAGAAGTCAAAGTATTCGTGAAGACAGGAGAGTTCACTCCCTACGCGAACATCATACTCGTTTCCGGAGTAGATTTCTAGATATTTTCTCTATTCATCGATCAAGGATACTGTTTTGCAGCTGCGCCGAAAGACAGAGAGGTGGTAATCGTGAAAAGAAACAAGGAAGTTCTTGAAGAAATATTCGAAATCGATAAACCCATTATTGGAATGATACACCTGCGTCCCCTCCCAGGTTCGCCAAGATATGATTCTGCCAGGTTTGGAATGAAGGAAATACTCAAGATCGCCGTTGAAGAGGCAATAACCATGGAGGATTGCGGCGTCGACGGACTTCAAATAGAGAATATCTGGGACTTCCCTTATCTCAAGGGTGAGAAGATCGGTCATGAAACCTCAGCAGCCCTGGCAGTGGCGACTCAGAAGGTTCGGGAAGCCGTCAGAATTCCAGTGGGAGTGAACTGCCATCTCAATGGAGGGAAGGTTTCGCTTGCAGCGGCTGTTGCAGCAGGAGCCAGATGGATAAGAGTCTTCGAATGGGTGAATGCATATGTTTCTCACGCCGGTTTGACAGAAGGTATCGGGGCAGAACTCGCAAGATACAGAAAACTCCTCGGCGCAGAAGACGTCAAGTTCATGTGCGACGTCAATGTCAAGCATGGAAGCCATTTCATCATTTCAGACAGAAGTGTGGAGGAACAGGCCCACGATGCAGAGTCTGAAGGCGCAGAAGTACTAATAGTTACTGGATTTGAAACAGGACAAGCACCCGATGCTGAGAAAGTAAGGAGTTTCAGCGATACCGTTGGCGTTCCCGTAATAATCGGCAGCGGCCTAACGGAAGCTAATGCGAGTGAGTTGCTGAAATTTTCTGATGGAGCGATTGTTGGCAGTTACTTCAAGAAAGACAACAACTGGAAGAATCCTGTGGATCCCGACAGAGTGAAGAAGTTCATGAAAAGTGTCGAGTCTCTTCGAAGGGAGGCTAAAGATGGTTGATTTCGACTTCAACGGAGAGATTCTGTGCATGGGAAGTATGAATATGGATCTTGTTATGGTAATGGACAGCCTTCCAGAGCCAGGTGAGACAGTTCTTACGGACAACTTCAGTACCTATCCGGGCGGTAAAGGTGGCAATCAGGCGGTCGCGGCTGCAATGAATGGCGCCAAGGTTCAGATGTTCACTAAACTCGGCGGTGACAGATTCAGCGTAGAGTTGGTTAATTTGATGAGTGAAAAGGGAGTCGACACTTCCAGAATTCTCAGAGATCCCGAAAGAACAGCCGGAATAGCAATGATACGAGTTGATAAGAAGGGCCAGAACTCGATTTCATTCACTCCAGGCAGCAACGCATTACTCTCTCCCGCTGATGTAGAGAGGAACTCGGATCTCTTCCAATCGGGAAGAATTCTTTTGCTAACAATGGAGATAGCAGAAGAGACTATCTACAGGGCAATAGAAATCGCTCACGAGAAAGGCATGTTTACCATTGTCGATCCTGCGCCTGCCCCAAGACAGGGATTTCCCGATTCCATTGCATCTTTGGTTCATCTCATAAAACCAAACGAAACGGAGGCGAGGATACTCACCGGTATAGAAGTACGTGATAAAGAGTCGGCACGTGATGCTCTTGAGAAACTTAGGCTGCTGGGTTTCAGATTGCCGATAGTTACTCTGGGCGAAAAGGGCATCGTGGGCCTCGATGAAGACTGCTTTATAGAGCTTGATCCCTTCAAAGTTAACTGCGTTGATACTACTGCTGCTGGAGATGTTTTTTCCGGAGCGCTGGCGGCAGCCCTTTCAAAAGGTGAAAGCCTGAGACAGTCTCTAGCATGGGCAAATGCAGCTGGAGCGTTAAGTACAACAATTTCCGGTGCTCAGACTTCTATCCCTTCGTCAGAGAGCGTACGGGATTTGCTAGGAAAGCGGGTGTAAGAAGTGCCTGAAACTGTGCTGAAGCTCGAAGGAATCCATAAATCTTTTGGAGGTATACACGCACTGAAAGATGTAAGTTTCGAACTTGCCGAGGGCGAAGTTCACGCGCTTCTTGGGGAGAACGGCGCTGGAAAATCAACGTTAATCAAAATCCTTACCGGTGTCCACAAAATGGATTCCGGATCGATTCAAGTGAGAGGGAAAAGTGTGACGATCGAAGACCCTGTCGATGCTAGGCACAAAGGAATCGGCGCAATATATCAGGAGCTTAGTCTGGTGGACTCTCTTACGGTTGCTGAAAACATTTTCCTTGGCCACGAGCCAACAAAGTCTTTCTTTGGCTCCATCAAAAAGAGAGAGCTTCTGGATAAAGCGGCAAAGTATCTTTCCTCCTTTGCAATTGCTGTGGATCCGAGTGCTTTTGTGGGCGATTTGGGACTTGGCAAGAAAAGGATAATAGAAATCATCAAAGCTCTCTCTATCAATGCGAATATTCTTCTTCTGGATGAACCTACAACCGGTATGAGCAGAGCGGAAATTGACACACTCTTCAAAATCATGGATGACCTGAAGAAGAAAGAAGTAAACATGATCTACATATCTCACCACCTAGATGAGGTTTTTCGCGTTTGTGATAGGGCGACTGTATTAAGAGACGGCCAGAACGCTGGAACATTCGACATTCGTTCGGTAGATCTGAAAACGCTTGTAAAATCAATGCTGGGAAGAACGCTCAAAGAGGAGTTCCCCGTTCGAGAAGGGACTTCATCAGAAGAGATGCTCTTTGAAGTGAGAGAGTTCAGAACAGAAAAGATGTTTGCTCCAATCAACTTCTCTCTGAGAAAAGGGGAGATACTGGGAATTACTGGAATAATTGGCTCTGGAAAGAGTGAGATAGCACTTGGACTCTTCGGAGCCGACAGGTCTGTGCAGGGTAATATTTCGATCGCAGGCATGGCCGTAAGTCTGAAGTCGCCTGATGATGCAAAGAAACGCGGCATTTCCTTCATCCCTGAGGATCGAAAGGGCCAAGGTCTTTTTCTAAGGCTTAACGTAGAGCACAATATCTGTGTTGCAAATATCGATCTTGCCATTAGCAAAGGGGTAGTTTCCAACAAGAAGAAATCGCAGCTCGCAAAGGATACATGTGAAAGGTTGAGAGTACGTCCGCTAGACATAAAGATGGCAGTCCAAAATCTTTCCGGCGGTAATCAACAGAAAGTAGTTATTGGGAAGTGGCTATGCGGTGAACCCGATATCCTGATTCTAGATGAACCGACCCGCGGAATCGATATTGGCGCAAAGACTGAGATCTATTCTCTGATAAATTATCTTGCCGACCGTGGCACGGGAATTCTAATAATGTCTTCTGAGTTCAGGGAGATGAGTGCGATCTGTGATCGAATACTTGTTATAAGAAAGGGTGAAATAGTAGGAGAGTTAGTCGGTAAAGAATCGTCAACAGAGCAGTTATTGACACTGGCACTTGGAGGTTAGGGCAGATGGAAAAGAATATCGAGAAAA
This sequence comes from Mesotoga sp. UBA5557, assembly GCF_002425715.1. NCBI lineage: Bacteria > Thermotogati > Thermotogota > Thermotogae > Kosmotogales > Kosmotogaceae > Mesotoga > Mesotoga sp. UBA5557. Next base: position 11,801 of record NZ_DIMV01000044.1, on the reverse strand, counting down.
CGGATAGATCTGCGTTTTGGGCAAAATTTCTGAAGATGCTCAAAGGAGAGTTGGGACTGATTCTAATTCTTGTGATCCTGATGGTAGTCTTCTCAGTGATATCTCCCTTCTTCTTCAATTCCAGAAATCTGCTCAATATAACCAGGCAGGTGTCGATAACCCTAATAGTCGCCATCGGAATGACCTTCGTCATCCTAACTGGAGAGATAGATCTTTCTGTAGGTTCTTCCGCGGCATTGGTAGGAGTTGCAACCGCAGCGGTTCTGACCGCTACGGGCTCAATATTTATTGCTATGATTGCGGGATTGGCTATGGGAATCGGTATAGGGCTTACAAATGGCGTTCTCACCGTCTACGGAAGAGTTCAATCCTTCATAGTAACGCTTGCAATGATGGGAATTGCGCGAGGAGTAGCGCTAGTGTGGACGGGAGGAAAACCAATATCTAGATTGCCGGTTAATTTCGGTATAATGGGCGCTGGTTATCTCGGTCCAGTGCCGGTATCAACGATTATTGCCGCCGGGGTCTTCGCTCTTGCCTTCTTTGTACTGAACAAAACCAAACATGGTATATATGTTAAATCGATCGGAGCTAACAAAGAAGCTGCCAGGTTATCAGCAATTCCTGTCAAGAAGTACAGGGTGCTTGCTTTCGCAATTTCCGGCCTCACGAGCGCCCTTGGTGGCATTCTCATAACTTCCAGATTGCTATCGGCGCAACCGAACGCTGCAGAAGGGCTTGAGATGAATGTCATCGCTGCGGTGATACTTGGCGGAGCCTCCCTTTCAGGAGGAGTGGGAACCGTGTTGGGTACACTCCTGGGAGCCATGGTAATAGGTGTTATTGATAATGGAATGAATCTAGTTGGAGTTTCATCGTTCTTCCAGCAAATCGTTAAAGGAGTCATAATACTCGTTGCCGTACTGGCAAAACGTAGTGATTAAGATTACCTATCAAAAAGGAGGGGTAACATGAAACGAATGCTTTTGGTAGTTTTGATGGTTGGATTGCTGGCACTAACTGGCCTTGCGGCCAAGACCATTGGATTCTCAGTTTCCACGCTGGCGAATCCCTTTTTCGTAACCATGAAAGAGGGTGGAGAGGCAAAGGCAAGTGAACTTGGGTTGAAACTGATCGTTCTAGACGCACAGGACAAACCGGAAACTCAATTTGCTCAGATTCAAGATCTAATAACGAGAAGGGTTGATGTACTTATCATCAATCCAGTTGATTCAGATGCAATAGTCTCGGCAGTTCTTGAAGCAAATGCAGCCGGAATCCCGGTAATTACAGTTACAAGACCTTCGAATGGAGGAGTTGTGGCGCAGCATCTTGATATTGATAATAAAGAAGCCGGAATGCTGGCCGCAGTCGCCATGGCAGAGGCTCTTGACGGAAAAGGCAGAGTTGCGATTCTTGAGGGAATTCCCGGTGCGCCCTCGTCAGTAGACAGGCAAGCCGGTTTCATGGACGAGATGAAGAAGTACCCCGGTATTGAAGTCGTCGCATCACTGACAGCAAATTACTCAAGGGAAGAAGGCGCTAGAGTCGCTGACGACATTCTACAGGGGAACCCTGTTCTGGATGGAATTTACGCCCACAATGACGAAATGGCTCTGGGTGCTGTAAGATCGGCGATTGCCGCAGGAAGGCTGAATGAAATCAAGATCGTCGGAATCGATGCGACTGACGATGCAATTGCTGCAATTAAGGCTGGAGAAATGATTGCAACAGTTCAGCAGCAGCCCTACCTGCAGATGGAAATGGCAGTGATTGCGGCTCAGAGAATCATCAACGGTGCAAGCGTCGAACCAAAGGTTATCATTCCACTGAAACTAATAACTATTGACGTTCTTGAGTAAGCTGCAATTTCCTTGGAGAGCGGCGAGATGCCGCTCTCTTTTTTTATTCTTCGGTGACTCTTCATCTATCACGAATGATAAGTAATATATCAAAGCAAAGCCAACTGATTATTCGCTTCTTTTGATCTTGTGCAGTTAGCTTCAGATTCTGTACCAAGTGTGATAAGAGACCCTTCATGAGATCTAGCGAAATCGGCTTGATTCTGGACCTTTCCTTTAATCTCAACTTAACATGACCGTTCAGTCATGTTAGCGAAAGGTGTGTCTGGTAATGTATAATATGACTGATCGGTCATATGACTATCTGGTCATTAGGAGGTGAGTAGATGCCTACAGAGACATTTTTCAATTTGCCTGACGAAAAGAAGGAAAGAATAATCGAAGCAGCCGTAGATGAATTTGCCGAGAATGGTTTTGAAAACGCCAAGGTAAATGAAATAGTAAGAAAATCCTCTATTCCTAAAGGTAGTTTTTATCAGTACTTCAGAGACAAGAGTGATATCTTCAAGTATATACTGGACATTGTTTTCGAAAAGAAGATGCAGATGATGACCGGTATAAGAGACTCTCTTGAGAGATCAAGCATTTTCGAAATTCTGAGAATTATGGTTGGAGCCGCAATCAAGATGGCCGAAGATGATCCCCGGCTTTCAAAAATCAGCGATGATTTGGTCGCAAACAAATCATTGATGAACAAAATCCTGGGAGAGTACTCTCCCTCAAGCAACGACCTGATCAGTTCTTTGATTAAACGGGGAAAAGATACCGGTGAGATCGCTGAGTGGGTCGATCCAGAAATGGCTGCGAAGCTCATCACTGCCTTTATGCTCTCGCTGAGCGAAATGGTCAGATCCGACAGTGAAGGAATGCTTTCAGAACGAGCAAGAGATAAGTATCTTTCACTTATCAAGCTGCTCGAATACGGCATGAAAAGGAGAGAAGACTATGATTGAAGTCAATAACCTATATTATTCGTACAGTAGAAATACGGAATATGCGGTAAAGGGCATTTCATTTGAAGTAAAAGAAGGTGAAGTTTTCGGCTTCTTGGGTCCTAACGGGGCAGGAAAGTCGACAACCCAAAAGATATTGACCGGCCTGCTACCCCTCCAGAAGGGCTCTGCAAGGGTTATGGATGTAGATGTTTCAAAAACCACCTCAGAATTCTATAACAGGATCGGCGTATCTTTCGAAAATCCAAATCTTTATCTCAAGCTAACGGGTCTCGAAAACCTTGAATACTTTGCTAGCCTTTATGATGTACCCACAGCAGATCCAATGAATTTACTGGAAATGGTCGGTCTCAAAGAAGCTGCTAAAAAGAAGGCAGGGGAGTACTCGAAGGGAATGCAGCAAAGACTTGTCTTTGCCCGTTCTCTCATTAACAATCCGAAGATCTGGTTCCTTGACGAGCCCGTATCGGGGCTCGATCCCTCGACTTCCTCATCAATAAGAAAGGTTATCAAAGAAAAAAACACGGAAGGCACCACGATATTCCTAACGACTCATAACATGCATGTAGCAGATGAACTGTGTGATAGAGTGGCATTTATAGTTTCTGGAGAGATCTCCCTCATCGACTCTCCAAGGAACCTGAAACTGAAGTACGGGAAACGTCTGGTAGAAGTCGAGTACAAAGCGAATGGTTCACTAAGAAAGGAAAAGATCTCGCTGACCCATCCGGCTGACAGAGAAAGACTAAATTCTCTGCTCAACTCTGAAGTAATCGAGACGATTCACTCTAAGGAGGCCACTCTCGAAGAGATATTTATAAAAGCAACGGGAGAGGAGTTGAGATAATGAGACTCTTCACTAACACGCTGAAAGAGATCAAACTCGGCTGGCGAAGCCACTTCTTTCTGCTTACAGTAGGGTTGGCAGTCGCCTACTTTCTGTTAATGACTTTCTTGATTCCAGAAGATCTCTCAACTGACACACAACTAGTCCTAATGGTAGAACAGGAAGAGTTGGCTACTACTATGGGGCTCATCGAAGAAGACACTGAGATTTCGCTTTCATTCGCAAAAGATCGGGAAGAACTTGACAAAATGATGAACAGAAATTTCAATAGCATCGGTATTGTTATAGGAGGGGACCGGTCTTATCCATCAGTAGAGCTCGTGTTCCAGGGTCACGAAACCGCTGAGACAAGAGAATTCTTGAAACTCCTTGTATCGAGTTATCTTGCCGGGTCATTCAACTCAATTTCCGACAGCAACGTTGAATACCTACAGGAGATACAGGAGACAAGAGCAGAGATTCCTTTGAACAAATCCTTTCTTCCGGTATTCCTCATGTTTGAAGCAGTAATGATGGGTATGATAATGGTATTCGCAATGATATTTAGTGAGAAATCACAGAGCACTCTGCATGCGTACTCAGTTACTCCGGGAAAAATCTGGGAATATCTGGGGGCAAAGGTAATTCTTCTGGTAATCTTGGGAGTGATCTTCACACTGATACTCACCCCTCTAACGGTAGGCCTAAAAGCGAGTTTCCTTCCGCTCATTGTAGTTGTTGCCGTCGGAAGTTTTCTTTCATCATCCGTCTCACTAATTGCGGCCAGTTTCTACAAGAATCTTTCACAATCGATGGCAGCAATGCTCGCACTCACAGTTGTTTTCTCTCTGCCAATGCTTTCATATTTTCTGGATGGGTTTTCTCCCTGGTACTTGAGAGTCCTCCCAACCTATCCAATTCTCTTCTCCTTGAAGGCCGCTGTATTCCCCGAGCTAGGTTATGTTGAGACGTCCGCCGTTGTCCTGGTGACAATTGAAGCAGTTGCTGCCTTTTTGATAGCAGTAACCACCTACAAACTCCGACTGAGAAAAGGTTAGGAGGTAGAGAGATGAGCATTAAGAGAATATTTAATATCTTCAGAATCGATGTTGTAAATGGTAGCCGGGATAAGATGGTAATATACATACTACTTGCTCCAATCATTTTTTCATTCTTCTTCAGAGTAATTACGCCCGGGTTTCAAAACCTTTCTCTGAATTTCGTTACTATCAGCGAACAGGAAGAGACTGCGGAGACCTTAAAGAAGTTCGGCGATATTGAATTCGCTATATCTGAAGCTGAATTGAAAGAAAGAGTCGGAGGCACGAGCGATGTTGTCGGCCTATATTATGACGGAGAATCATATAACCTCGTTTTTCAAGGAAATGAATCGAAAGAAATCGAAGAAGCTGCGAAACTAATTCTGTCTGGAATTCAATTCGATGTATGGAGATCGCTCGAAGTGGAGGAGAGCGATAGAGGAAGACTCGTTCCTCCGATCACTGTATTTGGTTTCAGCTTTGTAGTCATTATTTCTTTTGTTCTTGGCGGTATGATTATAGGATTCAACATAATAGAAGAGAAAGAGTCCGGAGCCATGAGGGCTCTCATGGTAACTCCTATCACAAAGAATGAACTCATTTTCGGCAGAAGCATTCTGGGTGTGCTGATCCCTCTTGTCCATGCACTGCTTGCCGTTCTGATTTTCGACATACCCGGCATTGATCTTCTTAAGTTGATTATCGTAACCATTACTAGTTCAATAATTGGAGTCGTAGTTGGTTTCCTTATCGGCGTTATGTCCTCATCACAGATGAGCGGGATTGCAAACATGAAGATCAGCGGTTGGCTGCTTTTAATGCCCGTAATTCTTGCTTTCATCCTTCCAGAAGGAGCACAGATCATATTCTACTGGTCACCGACCTATTGGTCATTCGTTTCGTTGAGAGATATTCTGAATCAGAGTTCAAACTGGGCCAGCTTCGCCCTCCAGATCCTTTGGATCTGCGCGACAACTGCCGTAATATTCATTCTAATGAAGAGCAGAATCAAAAAAGGACTTCAAACTTACCTCAATTAGGGCGGGGTTCGCATCCCGCTCGTTTTTCATTTTTCACTTAAATATTTTTATGGGGCAAAAAATTAAAGGCATCTATCGATTATTGTTACGACACTCTTCTAAGCGCTCCAGGAACGATCTGGGATGATTATCCTCCGTATAGTGAAAACAGTGGAATCCAATGCTGTTTCTCACAAAATTCTTCCGTTTTCCTCCCGCTACTTTGCCAAATTATCATGCAAGAATTGAGTTCCATTTTAGCTATAATTTTAGAGAATAGGGGAAATTCGCCCTTTTCTTCGTACTACATCTGTGAGATTCAATATAGACGAGAGGTGAGTAATATGATTGAAGGCAAAGAAGTCTCCTCCGCGGGTCAGTTAAGATATGGCATGGTAGGCGGTGGCGAGGGATCTTTCATTGGCGACGTTCACAGAAAGGCAATAGCGATGGACGGTCTTGCAAAGCTTGTTGCTGGCTGTTTCTCGATCTATTACGACGACACAGTTAGAACCGCGAAGAAACTCTGTGTTTCTGACGATAGAGTCTACAAAGATTTCAAGGAAATGGCCTCCAAAGAGTCTGCTAGAGAAGATGGAATAGACTTTGTGAGTATCTGCACCCCAAATGCTACTCACTTCCCAATCGCAAAGGAATTTCTCGAAGCAGATATTAACGTTGTTTGTGAGAAACCTCTTACTGTCGATGAATCAGAAGCAAAAGAGCTGGCGGCTCTTGCGAAAGAGAAGAATCTTCTCTTTGCGGTCACCTACGCTTATTCCGGTTATGCAATGGTCAAACATGCCAGAGAAATGGTACGTAGGGGCGATATTGGAGAAGTCCGAGTTGTCATGGGCGAATATGCTCAGGACTGGCTGGCAACAAGGTTGGAAGATACTGGTAATATGCAGGCTTCCTGGAGAACAGATCCTTCTCAGACGGGAAAGTCGAACTGTGTCGGTGATATTGGCAGTCACATTGAAAACACTGTTTCTTATATTACGGGGTTGAAGCTAAAGTCCATCTGTGCCAGTCTTGACTCATTCGTTCCCGGAAGAACTTTGGATGACAACGCAGAGATTCTCGTCAGGTTCGACAATGGGGCTAGAGGAGTCTTCTGGGCATCACAGGTTGCAGTAGGACATGACAACGGCCTGAAGATAAGGATATTCGGAAGCAAAGGTTCAATCGAATGGGAACAGGAGAATCCAAACTACCTGAAGGTAGCATATGTAGGAGGGCCGGTTCAGATACTCTCTAGAGGCGGAGGTTACATGCTCCCGTCTGCGGCAAACATCTCCAGAATACCTGCGGGACATCCAGAAGGTTACTACGAAGCTTTTGCGAACATATACAGGAATTTCGCAACGACTCTTATAAAAAAGAAAAATGGGGAAGATCTGTCTGACGCCGACTTCCCCACAGTAGAGGACGGTCTGGCAGGAGTTAGATTCATTGGAAAAGCAGTCGAGAGCTCCCAGAAGGGAAGCGTCTGGGTAGATCTGTAGTCAGGAGGTTTTGACATGGGAAAAAGACCAGTTACATTATTTACAGGCCAGTGGGCCGATCTCACTTTCGAAGAAATCTGTGAAAAGGCCAGTTCATGGGGATATGATGGTTTGGAGATAGCATGTTGGGGCGATCATATGAATCTCGAAATGGCTGCGAAGGATCCAAAGTACGTCGATGAAAGAAGGCGAATCCTCGAAAAACACAATCTGAAGTGCTGGGCCATCGGAGCACACCTAATGGGGCAATGTGTAGGTGATCTGTACGATGTCAGACTTGACGGCTTCGCACCGGCAAGCTGTGGAGGAAGTCCCGAAAAGATTCGAGCATGGGGCATCGAGCAAATGATGTACGCACCAACGGCCGCGAAGAACATGGGCTGTTACACAGTGACCGGCTTTACGGGTTCTCCAGTATGGAAGTTCTGGTATTCATTCCCCCAGACAACGGAGAAAATGGTGGAAGATGCTTATCAAGAGATAGTTGATCTCTGGACGCCGATTTTCGATAAGTTTGACGCCGAAGGAATTACCTTCGCTCTCGAAGTTCATCCCACTGAGATTGCATTCGATTATTACACTGCCAAGAGGTTGTTGGAAGTATTCAATTACAGAAAAACGCTCGGGTTCAATTTCGATCCAAGCCACCTTATCTGGCAGGGAGTCAAACCCCACCTTTTCGTAAGGGACTTCGCTGAAAGGATCTATCATGTACACATGAAGGACGCCGCAGTGACCCTCGACGGCAAAGCCGGAATTTTAGGATCAATGATGACCTTCGGTGACACTAGACGCGGATGGAACTTCAGGTCGCTCGGTCACGGTGACGTTGATTTTGAAGAGATAATTAGAGAACTGAATAACATAGGTTATAGCGGCCCCTTATCAGTAGAATGGGAAGACAGTGGAATGGAAAGAGAGTTCGGAGCGAAAGAAGCAGCCGATTTTGTGAGAAAAGTTGACTTTGAGCCTTCAAACGTCGCTTTTGACGATGCAATGAGAAGTTGAGGAGTGACCTAATGGGTGATGCCCTAATAAAGACCCAAGGAATTTCAAAGGAATTCTCAGGGGTTAGAGTTCTCGACAATATAGACATCGAGATAAACAGGGGAGAAATCTTCGGGATAATCGGAGAAAATGGCGCCGGTAAGTCTACGCTTGTCAAGATTCTCAGTGGAATCTACACACCCACAGAGGGAAAGGTCTTCTTTGAGGGTAATGAAGTAGATATCAAGGACCCCTTGCATGCAAAAGCGATAGGCATCTCCATGATTCCACAGGAATTCAATCTGATCAACGAACTCAACGTCTATGAAAACATCTTTCTAGGTAGCGAAATTACTCGTAAGGGCTTTCTTAACAAGAGAGAGATGAAGAAAAGGACTGTCACGCTTCTGGAGGAGCTCAAGAAATCAATACATCCCGAGGAAAAGATTGAAAGGCTAAGCGTAGCCCAAAAGCAGATGGTTGAAATAGCAAAGGCAATTGCTTTTAATTCTAAGCTATTGATAATGGATGAACCGACAACAGTCTTAACTCTAAATGAGATTGAGACCCTCTTTGACCTAATGAGAAATCTCAAAGAAAGCGGTGTCACGATCATCTACATATCTCATAAACTTAAGGAAGTCAAAGAGATCTGCGATAGGGTTATGGTTCTGAGAGATGGAAAGACGATTAGCATCAGTCAAACTGACGAGGCAGATGAAGAAGAAATGGCAAGGAGGATGGTTGGTCGTGAACTGAGCCAGGTCTTTCCCAAGAAGGTTTCACCCTCTGAAGAGATTGTCTTTGAAGTTGAGGGTCTATCTTTGCATGGCCTTCTGGAAGACATTTCCTTCGGCCTTCGCAAAGGTGAGATTCTCGGCTTTGCTGGTCTGGTGGGCGCCGGAAGGACTGAGCTTGCCGAGACGATCATTGGTATCAGAAAGAAAGACTCCGGCAAGATCAGCATCAACGGAAAATCAGTCGAGATTAGGTCTCCTATCGATGCCGTGAAGAACAAAATAGCTTACTTGTCTGAAGACCGCCAGGGAAGCGGAGTTCTCACTTCGTTCGACATGATAAAGAACACCACTCTCATTTCACTGCCTTCCTACTCTAAGATACTTATTAACAACAAGTTGGAGAAGGAAAAGACAAAGAAGTACGTTGACAAGTTCAACATCAGGGCAGCATCTCTGAAGACGAGGCTGGAGTTCTTCAGCGGTGGTAATCAGCAGAAAGTGTCTCTCGCCAAATCCCTCGATCCGGAGCCCGAAATATTCATCTTTGATGAACCCACAAGAGGAATTGACGTTAACGCGAAGAGAGAAATATACAGATTCATAAACGAGCTAGTTAGGGAAGGTGTATCCTGTATTCTGATCTCCTCTGAACTTGAAGAAATCATGGGCATGTGTAATCGCGTGATCGTTATGAGAGAAGGGAGGATTATGGGAATCCTTGAAGGAGAACATATCAACGAAGAGGAGATAATGCTTCACGCCACTGGACTCAAGGGGGTTGCTTAGATGGCAAGAGAGAATGTCCGTAGACGATTCGAATACGAGAAGTTTGGTCCGTTAATAGCTCTTGCGATTCTGTTCGTGATATCCGCTTTCGCCAGCCCGTATTTTCTTCAGACTCAGAATCTTCTAAATATTTTGAGGCAGGTTTCTTATACTGGAATCATAGCGCTAGGTATGACCTTCGTTATAATTTCGGGAGGAATCGATCTTTCGGTCGGCTCGATGGTTGCACTGGTCGGTGGAATTGTTATCCTTGCACTGAACTGGCTTCTGGGAGTTTTTGGTGCAGGCGGGGAAGCATGGGCCATATTCTTTGCCCTTCTCATCGGGCTGCTTTTCGGTGCAGGACTTGGAGCTCTTAACGGATTGATGGTCACCCTTGGCAAGATAGCACCTTTCATTGCTACTCTAGGTACCATGGCCATATTCAGATCGATGGCGTTGTATATAGGAAGTGCCGGTGTATTCAGATCGCAGAGTAGGCTCTTCCCGGATCTTGGAATGGGGAGAATTCTAGGAATTCCGAACCCCGTTATCGTTTTCATAAGTCTTGCGGTAGTCTTTGCCATAATACTCAATAAGACACGTTATGGTAGGTACCTTTGTGCTGTAGGCTCCAATCCGAAAGTCGCAAAGTATTCTGCAATAAAGGTAAATCTAACGAGATTTATGTCATACGTAGCAGTCGGAATAACCGTAGGATTCTCCGCTGTCTTTCTCTCGGCCAGATTGAATTCTATGAGTTCCACTAACGGCGGTCTCAATTATGAACTTGATGCCATTGCAGCAGTCATAATCGGTGGAACACCTATGACAGGTGGTTCGGGTTCGATTTTTGGAACCGTAATCGGAGCGATCACTCTTGGAATAATAAACAACATGCTGAACATGCTAGGAGTCTCACCGTATCTGCAAGGAACGGTCAAGGGAGTAGTAATAATTGGCGCGGTCTTGATACAGAGAAAGAGAGCTCAATAACCCCGTTGGGGCCAAAGGAAATAGGAGGTGTTTTTTGTGAAAAAGGCATTAGTTCTCATGATCCTTGTAGTGTTTGTACTCTCGGCTTTTGCAATGGCCGCCGAGAAGATTAAGATTGGTGTCGCCATCCCGAGTGCAGATCACGGCTGGACAGGTGGAATAGTGTGGTGGGCACAGAGGGCAATAAAGGACTGGAACGAAAAGGATCCCGATGTTGAGTTCTTCCTGGTCACTGCCGATTCACCCGCGAAACAGGTTGGAGATGTTGAAGACCTCATGGTAAAGGGCATCGATGCTCTTGTAATTCTTGCTCATGACTCCGAACCACTCACGCCGATAGTTGAGAAAGCGTACAACAGCGGGGTATTTATTGTCTCCGTCGACAGAGGTCTCACCAAGCCTGTCGAAAACGTGTACGTTGCCGGCGATAACCCGGGACTTGGAAGGGTCTCCGCCGAGTGGATGGCAGAAGCTCTTGATTACAAAGGCGATATAGTGGTTCTAGAAGGCATTCCATGTGTAATAAACAGCGAAAGAGTCGATGCATTTAATGAAGTAATGGCTAAGTATCCAGACATAAGAATTCTCGATTCCCAGCCCGCTTACTGGGATACAGCCCGCGGACTGGAAATCATGGAAAACTATCTCCAGAAATACCCAAAGATCGACGCCGTTTGGGCACAGGATGACGACGTTCTCGTTGGAGTTCTTCAAGCCTACAGGGAGTCAGGAAGAAATGATATCAAGCTCTTCCTCGGTGGCGCTGGATCAAAGGAAATGATAAAGAAGATCATCGACAATGACCCTCTCGTGAAAGCAGATGTCACATATCCGCCGTCAATGATCGCTACCGGTATTTCGATGGCTGTATTCGCAATGAGGGGCCATCCACTGGAAGGATTCTACCAGCAGCAGATTCCTTCTAAGATAATTCTCGCCGCAGAGCTTATTACAGCTGAAAACGCCGAACTCTACTACGAACCTGATTCGATATTCTAGATTTTTTGGGTCAGCAAGATATTCCCGGAGATCTTTGATCTCCGGGTTTTTTGTTGGTAAAGACAAAAGGCATTGTCAAATCCCTTTTCTTGAGTTTATCACTTAA